>JAQYVO010000260.1 GCA_030145425.1 Chromatiales bacterium
GCCGCTCTCCACGTTCAGGCCCTCGCGGATATTGGCCGGGACGGCCTCGTTCGTTACCACCGCCTTGCCCAGGGCCGCATCGGTGGGCGCCAGCATGGTCGCAAGGATGGCAATCTCAAACAGGGTGAGTCCGCCGAAGAGCACCACGCCGGTCCCGAACCCGAACAGGATGGTCAGGGGCAGGCCGATCAGCAGCAGGCGTTGGGGAATCCGTACGTACTGTTTGAGTATCCCAAGATTGGCATTGGAGGCATCGGTGAACAAAACCAGCGCCAGCGTCACCTCGGCCAGGGTACGTATACCCTCGGCATCGGGGTTAAGGGCCAGCAGTCCCAGCCCGAGCGGTCCGAACACCAGGCCGAAAGCGGTGAACACCAACGCCCCGTTGACCGGGGTGCGCTCCCAGCCGCCGGCGGTAACGCTGTAGAAAAACACGAATGCGGCCAGAATTGCGAGGTCTTCGTACATAACTGATTCTCCGATGTGGATTAGTGTGGCTGCCCCCCCCCGGAGCACGTTTCAACTATCCGCTATAGTAAACTTCAGGGAGCTGGTGGAGGTTTTTTATCGCCTCTTCGGGTCCCCGTAATCACCAGCGCCGTGGTGCTGGGCCAAAGATACCGCGATCGTTGCAGGTCTCTTTGCAGCACTTTGTTGTTGACTGGCTTCCAGGTCAGACATCAAACGGCGGAACTCGGGATTGTTGCGCAACAGTTCACCCCAATTTCGATCAGACGCTCCACCTGCTCGTCGCTAACTTTCTTCACGTCGGCGGTCTTCATCACGAGTATCTGCTCGATCCTTATCTACATGCCGTCGACTATGGCCTTTTTCTTACGCTTGTACTCTTCCGGCGTGATGTAACCGCCGGCCGCCAGCTTGTCGAGCTCCGCTATACGCTGCTCCGGGGACTTCTGTGCCGGGGCCTGGGGAACAGGTTGAGCCGCCGACTGGCGGGCATATTCTGCCTGTTCCTGCTCGGCCTCGGTCCTGTCCCGCATGTTGCCCACCACCTTGGTCGCCACAACCCCGCCGATGAAGGCGCCGGCACCGTCCGCCAACACCACCGTACTCATTCCGGTCATGACCAAACCCAGAACACAGGCAACCGCGCCCAGACCCTTCTTTTCTTTAACTGACATATCGATTTCTCCTTCTAAAGTGCCGTACAGGCACCGGACATCAATAGACTCACCGCGTTGCCGACCATTGACGCGCGCATCTCCCCGGTCTTGCTGTCGATCGCGATATCCCAGCCGTGACCCTCCTCGGCCCCCTGCAGGATCAGATGATCATTGCTAAGCTCTATGCTCTTGACTGGGGACACTTCCTTATAACCACTCTCGTGGGTGCCCCGAACAACCTTTTCCTTGGCGTCGAAGACGATCAGCGTGGGCATGTCGAAGTCGTTGGCCTTGCCAAGCACGCAACCAGCGTCTTCAACACAACCCACAACCTTGATTACCGCACAAACCATGTTCTTGGAACCGTCTAGCCCCTCGGCAGAAACCGCCGCAGGAACAAGGGGGGATGCTGCGATGATGCAGGCCGCAGCTAGCCACGAAGGTTTTCTAATCCACATCTGTCTTCTCCTCTTGGTTAATACCACAAGCTTGCTTGATTTCTCCGATTCGTTGCGCAAACCTTTCATTGTATTCATTGATCTCCGTCTCTTTCTGACTACCGCTATCCGCAGTCTGACCGCCACTTTCGGCGACGCTTTTTGTGGCGTTGAGTGCATCCAGGCGCGCCGTAACCATTAAGGCGGCATGATTTTGAATGGCAATGGACTTCCAAGTCCAGAGCAAGGTCAGAATCTCTTGATTAACTGCACATCGAGAACCAGGGCGTGATAAAAATCGAAGTCGCCTTTGACCCGCCCCGCCGCAAGCCCACCGTCCTGGTCGATCTTGCCATCACCGAGGTCCAGGTAATTCAGGCTGGTATGAACCTCGAAGCCTTTCCACTTTGACTCGACCCCCGCACCCACGGCAATGGTCCGGTCGAGCGGCAAAGGAAGCGTTCGCTTGCTGTCGCTGGCTGGTGATGACATGTGCAAGGCCCCGACAGAAAAGGCCAGGTCGGGGCGGTACTGATATCTCAGGCCCGCTGAAAACGCCCAGGCGTCTTTGAAAGTACTGGGGAATGAAACCTGTTCATCACTCACACTGAGATGCTCGATCTTGAATTCGGAGGTGTCGACCCAGATCGCATCAAAAGTAAACGACCATTTGTCATTGAGTTCCTGGAAGTAGCCCATCTGGACTTGCTGCGGAACCTTGAGATCTACATTGACAGTCTCGCCATACAGGCCATTCGCTTCCAGCGACGCCTCCAGCAGCGGACCAATATCGGTGAATTCCGGTTTGCCGGACAGGTCGGGTTCAATTGCAGAACGATAAACCGCCCCTATGCGGGCTCTATCACTGATGTCGTATAGCAGACCAAGTTGCCAGCCAATACCGAAACCATCCTCCTTGATCTTGGCTCTACCATCGTCTTTGCCGAGTTTATTCACTTGTACCCGGGACTTTGAACTCGTATACATGACTATCGGTCCGCCACCAATGGACCACTGATCCGTGAGCTGGTAGCCCAATGTGCCGGTAAGCGCCACAAAGGCGAGTTCCGATTTATCGGCAAGATAGCGTCCGGATCAGGACTTGCCGTACTCGTTGCCGAAACCGGCCGGCGCTGTCACAGAAACGCCGGCGGTCCAACGCTCATTGATGGGATGGGCATAGTACAAGCCTGGCACCAACAGGAAACTGGAGTCATAGTCTGCATCGCCACCGCTGACGTTCGTCTCTTCCACGTTGAATTGTGATTCCATGGCAACCAGCGCCGTATCCACCAGCAGCTCCGGCCGGTCGATTCGGGTAATTCCCGCAGGACTCCAGAAGACGCTGGACGCATCATTGGCACGCGCGGTGATACCCGACAATGCCGGACCGATGTCTGCCTGCGCCGCAGATGCCAAAGCACAAGCCAGTAAACAACCAGCCCTGGCAAAAGCGGCCGGATCAATTCTTCCGGTAAATTTCCCAAGTTTCATAATGACTCCACAGCATTTTCGGGGCATAGCCATAAGCATTTCCAAAATGACAGAGTGATCTTAATGATAAGTCCTGTGAACCGGATGAAATCATGATAATAGAGTCCGAGTAGCGTACAAATTATTACCTCCAGGCAAAAAGGGTAGCAAAAGTGAGGCTGATATACTGGTGTTCACCGAATACATGGCCAATCTTTACGGATGTAAGAGACCATCTCTATGGGGTACTCGTCGATAAAATAAATCTTATCAATCGTTCCCTGCAATTTATCCATGCGCCAATAGTCATAGCTGATCCAGGCGACAATAACGTCGATCTCCTTGCTCAGCAGTGCCTGGGTCATGGACTCATGGCTGTCGTAAGGCTTTAGAATCGCTGAAGGAAGATTTTCCAGCATGGACCTTATTGGGCTTGCGCCCCTTTTGTACCCGATGCGCATACCCTTCAGGTCTGAGAAGCGCTTCAAATGATAATCGTTCTGGGAGCGTGCAAAAACTAAATTATAGGTGGGAATCAAGAGATCGGTTGGATTGTAAAGAGCCTCCCGGCTTGGATCTCTTCCGCCAAAGGCCAGGCCGTCGATCTCCCTGTTTTTGGCTTTTTCCTGAACATCGCCCCATGGATCCTCAATGTGAAGTCGTATCTTGGTATTGAGTTGCCGATTGATCTGTTCGAAGAGATCCACAACCATGCCGGCATGGTTGCCATCGGCTTTCTTGATCAACATGGGTGGGTAGCTGGTGGCAGCGCCCAATACAATATCAGGATGCTGCGTCAGCCAGGCTTTTTCTTCCGGAGTTAATTCAATTCTGGGTATCTCTTCTGCCCAGGCAGACAGAGGATTACTCAAGATCAGGAGAAGCGCTAACAGTAAAAAAAAGCATTTAGAAACGGACGAAAAACGATTTCGAAAAAAAACCTGGCTGGAACTCGTCTCCGGCCGAGGCTGAGCTCATGTGCAGAGAACATTTGCGTCCCTTTTGACGCATGGTGGACTTTTGTATTTTGTCAGGCGAGCTTGTCATCGATAATTCTCAGGAGATTTTTACAAAATTACAGTAACCACTGTTAAAGTTGCTCTCCAGTATAAACAATGACTTAAGACTAGCAATCACTAAATTGATGCTACCAAAGCGAGCCCTGCAGGGTCGAGGGCTAGTGCGGTAACCCACTAGGGAAACCCTTGTCTGTATCCGGAGCTTCCTCTTTCGTGCCCGGGTAGGGTTCACCGTAATCCCGTTTCGAGCCCTGTTGATCTACAGAATGTAGTACGGCCAACCTTTCATAGATTTTCTCATTTACAAATCTCTACTCATGGTTCCGTATTTTCAACTTTGTACCATGTTCTGTCTCTCTCGTTTTCTCCAATACGCCAGAATGGACAACGTAGGTTGTGACAGGACCGTTCCCTTGGTGGATCTCTTTGCGTTAGTCAGTGAGTTAGATGATTGTGTATTTGGAGTGATGCCAGATTTGGCGACAGTTGTTAAACACTAAGTGAACTCCCCATAGAACGGGTTGCTACCCCTCCCATAGATCACTTGGCGGTGATATGTCGGTTGAAATCGCTAGTGCTTGCACTAGCGTCGTGACCAAATTGCCCATCAAGTTGAAGAAAATCCGTTGGCAGGGTCACTGCCGAGGGATTTATCAGTTCCCCATTGCAGCTTGAGTACCAATTCGCTAGGCACAGGCCGCGCCCTTGCGATTGTCGATCAGGCAGCGGGACAGGTGTCGGAGACACCCCCGATCAGACTTCGTCGCGTAAGGCTCTGGTTCTCATGGCGTGTGGTCGAGCCCATACCGGCCCGAGCGGTCATAGGGACTCGTTCCGTGATGGGCGTACTTCGTCACCCAGGCCTTTCCGTCCCTTTTCTCGATGAGACCGGCAGCCGCAAGCTCATCGGGGATCTTGTCGGGCACGGACTCGGGGTGACGCACGACATACTTCAGGGCAAGAGGCGCCCTCACGAACAGTCCCCAGAGGTTCGTAGTTGCCATGGACTGCATCCAGTCGGTTGCCTGCCCCATGAACGGCTTGGGAACTTTGTGCTGGTCCAGTCCCTCCGTGAAGCCCTGATGGATCATTCTCTTCGTCGCGGTCAGAACAGCGTAACGAGCAAGGGTGGCGCAAGATCGCACGAGCGTCTGATACCCCTGCTGCTCGGCAGATAGCGTGAGGTGGCTGTCCGTGTACGTTCGTCCCTGGTGGATGAGTTCACGCAGCTTTTGCCATTCCGCCTTTGCGGATGGTTCGGTGTCGGCCGACGGGGCGTTTCTCGCCCAGGCTTCTTCACCTTGTTCGAGCAGTTGGGAGATGGTGTCCCGCGCCACGCCGTCTCCCAGAGCAAGGACCACCTTCAGCAGCTCCGATGCCCCGAGCTCACCTCCCGGAACGCGCACGCGGTAGCCGAACCATGCGCGCCCGTGAAGCGTATCTTCGAGATAACGCTGGGGGCCCGCATAGGCGCGCAGGCTAAGCTTGTAAGACGAGGCATCCAGGCCCTTGCGGCCACTGTAGCGAACGCTCGACTCGTGCCAGGTTTCCCAGCTCAAGACCAGATCAGGGATGCGCGAGGCCGACCCGACCGGTGAATCCTCCAGGTCCAGTAGTACGGGTCGCTTCTCCGGCTCGAAGACGAACCGAAGCTGAGCGTGATGCGCCAGGGCGTGGAGTCCGCCACGGGTCGAGGGCACCAGAACGAATTCGACGAACGCGATTCCGGACAGGGGTAAGCGAATCCGGTGGAGGACCGTGGTCTTCTCCAGCGGATTCCCGCCGTAGTTCACGTTTCGCAGGACGACGTAGGGATCATCTCCGAGGGGGTCGCTGAGCTTCCAATCCACGATGGCCGGGGCCAGGGCAGCCATGAACCCTTCCGGGATGACATCTCGAAACGTTCGCAGGCGAGTTGTGTGCGCACCGCCTTCAGCCCAGGCAATGAGTTGCTGCCGTGACAGCATGCGAAGGTCAGAGGTAGTCTCGTGTTCGGTCATGATCTCGTCTCTCATCACGGCCCCGGGCCGGAAATGCGAATCCCCGGGAATCGTCAACCAGGTGCTACCTGCAGCGCGCAGGGCCGGGGACGTCGCCCATACCGGTTAATGCCCTGCGTATAGCCGCGCCACGTCGGACTCGAACGTCTGCAGGATCTTCGCCCGTCGCACCTTCAACGTCGGCGTCATGAGCTCCGCCTCGACCGTCCATGGCTTCTCGCAGACCGCAACACGTGGAATCTTCGCGTAGCCAGGGAAGTCCTTCAGGCGCGCAGCGATGCGCGCGACGAGGAGCCTCTCGAGCTTCTCGCTCTGGCGCTCCTCGGCCAGGTCCGCCGACAGGCCCTCCTGCTCGGCTAGCTTCGCGTACTCGTGCTTGTCTAGGACCACCAGCGCGGTCAGATAGGGCTTCGCCTCGCCAAGGACCATGATCTGCAGGAACAGGCTGTCTATGGTGATGGCGTTCTCCATGTCACCCGGCGGAACCTTCTCGCCGTTCGCCAGCACAATGATCTCCTTGAGCCGGCCGGTGATGAACACGTGCCCGGCCTCGTCGATGCGAGCGATGTCGCCCGTATGGAACCACCCCTCGGCATCGACGGCGGCCTTGGTGGCATCCGGATTGTTCCAGTATCCCTCCATCACGCTGGGGCTTCGGGTGAGCAGCTCGTCCATCTCGCCGAGTCGCACCTCAACGCCGCCGAGCGCCGTTCCGACGCTCTCGGGCACGTTGTCTTCGAGGGCATTGCTGGCGACCACGGGGCTTGTCTCCGTCAAGCCGTAGCCCTGGAGTATCGGGATGCCGAGGCCGATGAAGAACTGCGCGATCTCCGGTGCCATGGCCGCGCCTCCGGCCACGGCGATGCGCAGGTTGCCACCGAGCTTATAGCGGATCTTGCCGCCGACCACGGCGTCGACCTTCGACCAGATAGAGTGGATCGGGCTCCACCGGCCGCGTCCCTGCTCATGCAGGAAGTGCTTCCAACCGTCCTTCGCATGGACATTGAGCAGCGACTTCACCGCAGCGGGATGCTTGTCGAGCTCGGCCTGGACGCCGGCGTAGATGCGCTCGAAGACCCGGGGCACGGCGACGACCACCGTCGGCTTGACCGCATCGAAATCCTCAGCGAACGTGCGGGCGGAGCGGGCATAGACGACTGTCGACCCGGCAGCCATCGGCAGGTAGTACCCGATGGTACGCTCCAGCATGTGCGACAAGGGCAGGAAGGACAGAAACAGGTCCTCACGAAAGGCCTGTACCTGCTCGAACACGGCACCCACGTTGAACAGGATGCTGCGGTGACTGAGCATCACGCCCTTGGGGCGCCCTGTGGTGCCTGAGGTGTAGACGATCGTCGCGAGCGCGTCGTCACCGACCTGCTCGACCTGGAGTTCCTCGCCGGACGCGGGCAGCCACTCGGATGCCGCAATGGGCTGCAGGCCGGAGGCCGACGCCGAAACGGGCTCCAGCGACACGATCCGTTCCAGCCCCGCCAGCGTGCCCTCCACCGGGCTCAGCGAATCCCACAGCTCCTGATTGCCGATGAACAGCAACTTGGCGCCACAGTCCTCCAGCACCAGGCCCATGTTCTCCGCTCGATCGTTGATGTAGAGGGGGACCGTCACGAGCCCGAGCCCGAGCGCCGCCATGTCGTAAGCGGCCCACTCGCGGCGGTTGCCAAGCATGATCGCGACGCGATCGCCCGGCTCCAGGCTCTGAGTCCGCAGCGCCGCCTGCCAGCGACAAACCTCGTCGGTGAACTCCGCCCAGGTCGACGTCAACCATCCCGCTCCCTGCGGATCGTGCTGGCGGTACGCGGGTGCATCCGGCGAGCGCGCGACCCGTTCTTCGAGAATGCCTGCGAGATTAGTGATCTTCGCGAGTTCGACGAATTCTTTGGTCTTAGGTATCAACGTTTTCTCCCTGGAAATGACATCAACCGTGTGTAGGGAGCATAAATGCCCTTTTCCTCAAAGTCGAGAGGTATGAAAGACTTTGAAATGGTGCTCGATGGCGTCGTAAAACACCATTTGAATCGCGTAATCTCGGCGAAGTCCACTTTCTGTAGAGCGCGGATTTCAGAGTAACAAACAAATTCCTGCCATGCCGCGACCGCAATGGCTGGAGTATCTTAAATTGCAGAGAAATTGTACAAAAAATCAGTCGAACAGATTCCAGACACGAGCCCTGAAACTAAGACACAAACCCTTTCCACTACTTACCAGGCCCAGGTCCATTGCTCAAGAGAATGTTCGGAAATTTGGCCACCCGAAAAAGCTTAAGTAAGTGCCATTCACCTCAGGGAGTATTTTGACCGTTAACAGCAACTGTCCGGCTAGTGTCGGTTGTACGCGTTTAACCTGGAATATTGGTGTTACCTCTGCATCAAAAATCAATAACCAGCCGAACGCCGGGAATGACCGCAACGTCGTCGTCCGCCCACTCGTTCTTGGCCAACTGAAGGTCCGCTGTCAGGTGGGTCCACTTGTTGATCGCGAAGTTGTAGTAGACCTCGAATCCATACGGATTTCGGAGATCAGCCACCGGAGACACCAGATCCTTGTATTGGGGGGAGAGACCGTTCCACCACCCTGCCACTCCCATACGGTCGTGAGGGCGCGAGTTCACGAGGCCGAACGTCTCGACGTTAGCGAAAAAGTTAAATTGCGCGAACTGCGGATTGTCCGGGCCAACGGTCCCGCCCGTCAGAAAGGTGACCTTCCGATCGGGATTGCCCTCTGCCCGCCAGATTTCCTGGGAGAGATAGAGGGCGACGTCCCAGGGCTTAAGCCGCTCGGTGTTCTCAATGCCCTGCCCGGGGACGTGGATGAAGTCATGGGGGTCGGTGGACGCTTGTTTCCTGGTTGAGCCACCGACGAAGACCATGAAGTAGCCTGGCTTGTCGTCCATTTTCCATAAGAACCTGTGGAACGCCGCCAGCCACGCACCTTCGTCGAACGAGTCTGAGAGGCTGCCCCACGACGTCGCCACGTTCTGCGTGCCGGTGACAACGACTCCGCTCTGGGGCATCTTGTACTCTTGATTGATGGTTACCCCCATGGCGCCATACAAGGAGAGGCCTTGAACCGCACCGAACCACGGCAGGGCGCTGACCGTGGAGTTAATGTTCCAGAAACCTTCCTGCCCGTAGCCCAAGTTTGGGAAGAAACCGTTCACCGTATCGACAATATCGAGCTTGCCCAAGGTGACGTTGGCGAGCCCACCGAAGAGCGGGAAATACTGCGAAGCCGTGAGCCCGGTGACATCCGTTCCGTGGTAGTCACCCGGAGCCGGCATCATCATCCCCGTGTTCGGGATCACGAAGTTACCCGCATCGCCGAGGATATCTTCACCAAACCGGGTTCTGGCGTGCACATTGAACGACAAGCCTTTAGCGCCGAAGAGCTTGTCTGCGTCAAAGTTGAACCGGTAGTCCATCGTCCCGCCGGACTCGCCGTTCTGGTCGCGACCGCCGCTCGTAACCTTTTGTCCGTACCCCGACAGCCTGAGGCCGATGTCGATGCCCTTTTTGGAGAGGTCGGATCGCAGCCCGCCCCAATCGCCGGTGAGCTTGTCACGGGTCCAGATGCTGTCTCCGCTCGCAGGCTGATCGGCATAAGAGGGGGCACCGGTTGCCACTAGTGCGAGTGCGAGCAAGGTATCGCCTGGAAATCCGGATCGTTTCATTTTCTATCGTTCTCTACATGTCATTGTATTGATGCGATGCGTGCTCTGCCCAAGCACGCATCGCATCTGCGCCTCCTACTTGTTGTGCGGCGTCTCGAGCGCCTCCAGTGCCTTACTGATGTCCCAGGATCCGGCCTTCATCCGCGGTGGGTACTCCTCGAAGGTTTTCAAGAAGCCCCCCACGACATCACCCAGCGGATACATGACCCATACATGGTCGATGTACCAGTCCCAGTAGGTGTTCGAGGTAACGGTAGCGAACTCGTAGGGGTCCGTACGCAGGTTGAAGATGTAGGGCATGCGCGTACCTCTGAACTTGCGCTGCCAAATCTCCAGGGTACCGGCCTGATCCTGGACCATGAAGTGCACCTTCCAGTTGTTGTAGCGCAGGGCCATCAAGTCCCCTTCGTCTGAGAAGTAGAAGAACTCCTTGCGTGGCCCTTTCTCCTCCATACCGGTCAGGTAAGGCATGAAATTGTAGCCATCCAGGTGGACCTTGTAGTTCTTACCGTCCGCCTTGTAGCCCTTCAGGAGCTTTTCCTTGACCTGCGGCTCACCCGCGGCAGCAACCAGCGTCGGAACCCAGTCGAGATGCGATATGATCTCGTTTGAGATGCTGCCCGGCTTGATTTTGCCGGGCCAGCGTGCGAACGAGGGCACACGATAGGCACCTTCCCAATTGGTATTCTTCTCACTGCGGAAAGGCGTCGTACCTGCATCGGGCCACGAATTCCTGTGCGGCCCGTTATCGGTGCTGTACAGCACAATGGTATTGTCAGCGATCTCGAGTTCATCGATCACATCCAGAATCGCACCGACATTCTTGTCATGGTCGATCATGGCATCGTGATACTCGCTTTGCGCAGTACCGGACTGCCCTATACTCTCGGGTTTGGCATGGGTACGGAAATGCATGTGCGTGTAGTTGATCCAGGTAAAGAAGGGCTTCCCGGCCTTGTGCTGGCGCTTGATGAAGTCCACGGCCTTGTCCTGGATTTCATCGTCGACGGTCTCCATGCGCTTCCTGGTCAACGGGCCGGTATCAATGCAGACCTGCCTGCCCATTTTGCCGAAACGAGGATCATCCGTCGGATCGTCTTTGTCGCTCGCCTTGCAATCCAGGACGCCACGAGGCCCATAGTTCTTCAGAAAATCACCCTTGGGGTAATCACGCTGTTCCGGCTCTTCCGATGCATTCAGGTGATAGAGCGACCCGTAGAACTCATCGTAACCATGAACCGTAGGCAGGTGTTCGTTGCGGTCACCCAAGTGATTCTTGCCGAACTGGCCCGTCGCATAGCCCTGCTGCTTGAGCAGGGTGGCAATGGTCGGGTCCTCCGCGCTGATCCCCTGCTTGGCACCCGGCATACCGACCTTGCTCATCCCCGTGCGAAACACGGACTGGCCGGTGGTGAAGGATGAGCGCCCTGCCGTACAGCTCTGATCGGCATAGGAATCGGTAAACATCATGCCCTCACTCGCCATGCGGTCAATGTTGGGCGTCTGGTAGCCCATCAACCCGTGGGTGTAAGCGCTGATATTGCTTTGGCCGATGTCATCACCCCAGATGACGACAATGTTAGGTTTATCGGCCTTCGCGTAAGCGGTGCCGGCGGACAAACAAAATCCGCACAGCAGTAGCACAAAGACAGATTTGCTCTTATTCCTCATGGTCTTGTTCCTTTGAGATAACGGTATTGCTCTTTTTCTGTTCTCGCGGCAGCACGCCATAGAATTCACGCCCTCCTGTGGTGGGAATAGACGCGACAGTGATGCTCTACCGCTGACTATCTCTGCCCTTGGTGAATACCTCAGCTGCTTTTTCGGCCCACTTGTCCATTGCTTCCTTCAGATTATCAATGGTTATCTGATCGCCCGACACCGAATCACCCGTGGCAGCCTGCATTACCTCCGCAAGTATTTGCCCGGTAACACTGTCTGAATAGTACGACTCCATGTGGATATTTGCTTTCTTGCTGTTGCCACCGGTTGCTGTTTTCACCACGAAAACGGCGGGCATGTAGTTAATGGGATTAGCTCCCATGCCACCTTCTGTAGATATACCGGTGATGGCTGCTCGGTAGCGCGTTACGTCATCTCCTGCCGTGTCTACGACATCCCAATTCCTGTTTTTGAACTCTCGCGTTAGTGCGCCATGGAAATACTCGGTCACCTGATTGAGCGTCCCTGCGTCCGGGCGTGCGCCGTCTTTGATTAGCCCTGGGCTCAGACGCACGGTAACGGGGTCAATGATGATGGCGTTGTAGTGTCCGAGTTTGGCCTCTGGATTCAACCAGTCTTTGCTATTTGGGTAATCGGGGTCGGATTTCAGTCGATTGTAATCAGAGAGAAACCCTGACTCCGCATCAGCGGCCGCATACAGCATGACAGGGCCGCTAAGAAACATTGGTATGGCTAATGCGATAAGCATTTTCTTTAGATAGTTCATAGCACTTTTCCTTTACAACATTCGTAATAAGTTCAGTCTTAGAAATTATATGGCGCGCCCAATAAGCCAAATATGAGCACTGAGAAGAGTATATTGGAATCAATATCTAGAGTCTGCTCATTTAGTCAGGCTGCCACCCATTCGCGGATGACGATGCGATCGGCCTGGCGTACTCGTCGATGGCCAATAAACGCATCTTTCACCCATGCAACTACTATAGGTGTCATGGCAGCTCCGGTTTTACACAGCACAAAAAAGACCCTCAACAGGATCAGCAGGTTCATCACCAGGAAAATGCTGTTGATCCAGGCTACAGAGGTATCGGCGCGCTTCGCTCGTATGTAGCTCAACCGATAGCCGTTCTTCCCCTGTCCGAACTTACCCTCAATTGGGATGCGCTGCAGATACTGCAGCTGCTGTTTGATGCCGCGGCGCCGCTGCTTCCCGGAAGGCCGTTTCTGTTTCGCGATCGCAAGGTAGTCCTTACGGGCTTTTACACGATAGGTCCGAGGCTTCTTCGTCCAGTCTGTCTCAGGATAAAGCTTATCAATGATCTGCTCACTGAACCGCCGGGCTTCATTGAGCAGACTCAGGTCGGTGGGATAACGGATTGCCTGGGGTGTCACCGTGGCATCCAGAATCAGCTTTCCCTCACGTTCCGGTTTCTCTTCATCAGTGGTACTTCCTGAAGCAGGAGGGGGTTCGTCATCTTTTTTCTCGGTTGTTGCCTTGGCCTTCTTTTTCGGCTTTGCGCTTTCTACCGCATCGATTATTCTTACATTGCCCTGGAAAAAAGACTGCTCAGCCTGCCGCCATTGCTCCCCATAGAAAAAACGGTGTCACCGCCACCCCGCCATGATTGCCTATCAGACGATCTCGCCGGCTCACTCGAAAAGGTGCTTATGACTTATATTGAGGAAAGCGATCTGAACATAGAACTGGCCGCGGGGTTGTGCAACCTGAGCAAACGCACCCTGCAACGCAGACTCACGGAAAACAACACACGCTATTCCGAGGTGCTGGATCGTGCGCGCTTCCGTGTTGCCGGCCGGTTGCTAAAGAACCACGGCATGAGCGTGACCGAAATTTCACATCGGCTGGGGTACAGCGATGTGGCACATTTCTCCCGTGCCTTCCGGCGGATTGCCGGTGTCAATCTGCTGGTTTATCGCCAGAAATTCATGCATTGATACAAAACGCTTCAGCAGTTCGAAGGGCGAGAGCCCGCGTGTCCGAGCCGGACAAATCGATTAACTCACCATCAAAGTTAGATGGTCAAACTCAGTTTTTTGCTCCTTGGTCTCTAGGCATGAGCTATACCAAGCACCACTGGCATCCAGAAAGCATTTCGTCAGGCACAGGCCAAAAGCAAGCCAACTACTAATTTAGTCATAATTAGTAGTTGGCTTGCTTTTCTGCTAAGCTACCAGTCAATTACTAATATCTGCTAATTTAGTAGTTGGGTATTATGATATGAAACCTCCGCTATCTCCACGACCACTCACACAAATTCTGGAAACGCTGAAACCGGAAGAGCTTTCCATCGCGTTAAGGTGTGGCCCCTTGATCAAAGAGAGATATCTTCACTGGGATCAACTCCGCCATAGAACACCTCCGGACGGCCTCTCTAGTGAAGCCTGGTGGGCAGGGGTGAAAATCGCGCGAGCTGGTTTACTTAAGAATCTCCCATTTCTTGACAAACACTCCCAACCATTCAATTTTGGCACTCCCGATCCAGTATTACAGGTTTTACATAAAATCGATCGCAATGCTGCTGGTAAAGTAGAAATGGATTCACAGATCGTTTCTCATGAAGACCGAGATCGTTACCTAGTCAGCTCACTCATCGAAGAGGCAATCACATCCAGCCAACTCGAAGGCGCCGCAACAACTCGAGAAGCGGCAAAAGCCATGCTGCGTTCAGGCCGAAAACCCCGTGATCGAAGTGAACGCATGGTACTCAACAACTACCACGTGATGGAATACATTAGAGAAATAAAAAATGAATCCTTGACGCCAGAACTAGTTTTAGAACTACACAGAATTGTATCTACAGGAACACTTGATGACCCTACAGCTGTTGGTAGACTCAGAAATCCAGGTGAGCAGATACACGTCGTCGACCCAAAACACTCAACTGTCCTCCATACCCCGCCAAACTCTGCAAGCTTGCCGGAGCGGTTGACAGTCTTGTGTAAATTCGCCAATCAGAGCGATGACAGTCAACCTTTTATTCACCCCGTGATTAGAGCAATTCTCCTGCACTTCATGCTGGGATATGATCATCCATTTATCGATGGCAATGGGCGAACAGCGCGAGCTTTATTTTATTGGAGTATGGCACGCCAGAAATATTGGCTCATGGAGTATGTCTCGATCTCTCGCTTACTCAAGCAGGCGCCTGCACAATATGGACGCGCCTACCTATACACGGAGACAGATGCGAACGACACCACATACTTTATACTTCATCAAGTGTCAGTAATAGAACGCGCTATACAAGCGCTGTATGGCTATCTAAAACTGAAATCTACACAACAGAGATCTGCAGAAAAATTACTTAGGCATTCTTCTAAATTCACCAACCAACTTAACCACCGACAAATAGCCCTATTAAGCCACGCACTCAAGCATCCGGGTCATGGTTACACAGTAGACAGCCACCGGCGCTCACACAAAGTGACCCAACAGACCTCCCGAACCGATCTACTTAAGCTTGCGGATTTAGGATTACTTGAAAAAATAAAGGTGGGCCGGGCGTTCGTTTTTTATGCATTTGAAGATTTGAAGCAACGCATTGACTAACTGAGAAAGCCCTGAGGGGGAGTTTATAAAACACTCCCCGGGCAGAAAAACATTGCCCGAGGAGTTTGCCATGTCCTTAATCTACATCCCATCGACAATGGCCTTCTTCTTGCGCTTGTACTCTTCCGGCGTTATGTAGCCGCCGGCTGCCAACTTGTCGAGCTCCGCTATGCGCTGCTCAGGAGACTTCTGGGCCGGGGCCTGGGGGACGGGTTGTGCAGCCGACTGACGGGCATATTCTGCCTGTTCCTGCTGGGCCTCGGTCTGAGCGCGCATGTTGCCCACCACCTTGGTTGCCAGAACTCCGCCGATGAAGGCACCTGCATCGCTGGCCAGCACCGGCGTACTCATGGCTGTCACAGTCATACCCAGAGCACAGGCGATCGCGCCCAGACCCATCTTATCTTTAACTGACATAACGATTCCTCCTTCTACAGTGCCGTGCAGGCACCGGATACCAATATACTCACCGCTTCACCAACCACCGACCCACGCATTTCTCCGGTCTTGCCGTCGATCGCGATATCCCAGCCACGACCCTCCTCGGCCCCCTGCAGTATCAGGTGATCGTTGCTGCGTTCCATGTTCTTGACCGGCGACACCTCCTTGTGGCCGCTCTCGTGGGTGCCTCGAATCACCTTTTCCTTGGCGTCGAAGACGACCAGCGCCGGCATGTCGAAGTCCTTGGCCTGGCCAAGCACACAACCGGAGTCTTCGACGCAGCCCACGACCTTGATCACGGCACAGACCATATTATGGGAACCATCGAGTCCCTCGGCAGACACTGCCGTTGAAACAAAAGGTGATGCCGCCATGAGACAAGCCGCGGCAGCCCAGGATCGGTTTCTATTTTTCATCAGTCTTCCCCCAATTATTTAGTGTCCATCCGGAAACAGCATCTTCCGTCATTCCGGCGAATGCCGGAATCCAGTAAGGTGTTGAATTCTCTGGATCCCGGCCTTCGCCGGGATGACGTGGTTTTGGGAAAACACGTGTTTCTGACCGGACACTATTTAATACCACAGGCCTGCTTGATCTCTGCGATCCGCTGGCTGAGCCTTTCGTTGTATTCATTGATGTCCATTTCTTTGTGTTTGCCACTTTTTGCAACGCTGTCAGCTGTGTTGATCGCAAGGCCGATGGGCATAATGGATACGACGCCCTTCACTGCACGATCATCAGTGCTCTTCTTTTCGTGCTCCAGGTGCGCAATATCCTCCTCCGCCGTATCGCAATTGACTGCCGCGTTTTGCGCCTGGGCACTGAAAGAGAGGGCCACTGTGAGCACGACAGGAACGGTAAGGGCAGCGGTTGATTTTTTCATGGTTTGTATCTCCAAAAGAATTAAATGGATTTCAGGGTCTCGAACAGGGAAACAACCCCTTCATTGGCTTATTGATCTCTTTAAAAAAACCTGTGTTCACAAAGTAACAGGCAGAAACGACAGCACCCGATCGATCGTCCAGAACGCCGCCATCCCGCCGATGCCGTAGGGCAGTAATCGCCAGCCCCCCTGCGGCGCGGCCAGCGGCAGTCGCCTCAGTAAGGCCATCATGCCCAGCACCGCGGCAATGAACAACAGCTGCCCGGTTTCAACACCGACATTGAACATGAGCAGCGCCAACGGCACTTCGTGCTGCGGCACGCCGATCTCGGACAGGGCACCGGCAAAACCCAGGCCGTGGAACAGACCGAAGATAAAGGCGATCAGCCAGGGAAAGCGTTCCGTCAGGCCGACCTGGCCATTGCGTTTATGAATGATTTCCGTCGCCAGAAACACGATGCTCAGGGAAATAATCGCTTCAGTCGGTGCCGACGGCATTTGAACAATGCCCAGCGTCGCCAGTGCCAGCGTGATGCTGTGGGCAACAGTGAAAGCCGTCACGGCCTTGAGCAGGGGCCCAAATCCGGTCACGATCAGCATCAGCGCCAGCACGAATAACAGATGATCAACCCCTTCCAGGATATGAATCGTGCCCATGCGCCAATAGTCGCCGGCAATCTCGAGCTTCGATGCCTCCAGCGGGATGGTGAATTCGGGTGAGGCCGGGCGCAGGATCGACGAATGCTGAGTGCCGTCCCGCAGTTGGACGAGCAGCAGCACATCGGTCCGCAGGGCCGACAGGCCCTCGATTACAATCGTCTCTCCGGTCAGGGATTCCTTGTTGATCCTGTAGGTCGCACGTTCGATGCGCGCACCCGGCACGTCCTGCACGGTGGGCGAACCCAACAGTTCCAGGCTCTCCGGCAGTTGCGGGATTATCGCAAGCACCTGGTCGCCACGCGTTGGGACTTTCCAGGTGACGGCAAACAGACCGGTATTCTGTTCCTTGATATCGAGCAGCGCGGGACGGATCTCGTCGGCGCTAACCGGCACTGCCGGATAAAGGCCCGACACCACTATTACAAAAAACAACCATCGTAGGAGCGGGCTTGCCCGCGAACCCGTTTGAACAACAACACCGTCCGCGGGCAAGCCCGCTCCTACAAGGAAGTCAGCGTTGAAACAACGCCCGGAAAGTGGCTGGGTCACTGCGCCTGCTCCCGCAAGGCGGCTACCTTGTCTTCCCGTTCAGGCTCTTCAATGACGATGGTGTACCGGTCCCGCAGACTGGCGTAAAACTGCTCATTGAGTTCCTCGCCCTTTTCCGTCTTCCAGTCCTGCGTCACGCGCTCGCGCACCTCGGCAAAGACCGGCGGCGGCGGTTCGCTGATGTTGCTCACGTATACCAGGTGCACACCATAGCCGGAGAGTACCGGTCCATGCCCTTGATCAGGTGACAGATCAGT
>JAQYVO010000280.1 GCA_030145425.1 Chromatiales bacterium
CAATCCCGAATTCATCGTCGCCACTGACCAGGGCATTCTCCACACGATGCAAAAGGCGGTGCCCGATAAGGAGCTGATCATCGCTCCAACTGCCGGTCATGGCGCCACCTGCTACAGCTGCGCCAACTGCCCCTGGATGGCGATGAATGAACTGGAATCCCTGGCCCGGGTTTTCGATGTCGGTGACAACGAAGTATTCGTTGATCCAAAGCTCGGAGAACGCGCCATGCTGCCGCTGCAGCGGATGCTGGATTTCAAAAAGAGTCAGTAATAGAGGTTTCGGCAATAACGATCAGGCCGCCGGCAGGATCAGCGTCGCTTTTAGACCACCCAGCTTGCTTCTGCCCAGCTTCAGTTCGCCGCCATACAGGATGGCGATGTCTTCGGCAATGCCAAGGCCCTGGCCATGGCCCGGGGTGGATTCATCCAGCCTTTTACCCCGGTGAGTAATGGTCTCGAGCTCTTTCTCGTCAATTCCAAGGCCGTCATCTTCGATGATCAGCGCCAGGTTCTGGTTTTCGTTTTCACAACGGACGACGACCTTGGTTTTGGCCCACTTGAACGCGTTATCGATCAGGTTGCCGGCCATCTCTTCCAGGTCCTGAGCTTCGCCACGAAACCACTTGTCATCTATGCACTGAAGATCAATTCCGATTTTCCGGTCTTTGTGTATATGCTCGACCGCAAAGCTCAGGTCATCAATGACCGACCGCACACTGGTTCGATAGCCGATAGCGTCCTGCTTGCCGTAAATCCTGGCCCGCGACAGGTAATGGTCAATGCTGTTGGCCATCGCGTGGGACTGGTCCAGGATCAACTGACCCTGCTTGCCGGAAAGTGTTCTTGCTTCGTTGCGAATTACCGTAAGAGGGTTTTTGACCGAGTGCGCCAGGTCGCCCAGTTGGTTGCGCGCCCGTTTCAACAAGGTTTCATTGTGGTCGAGCAGAAAGTTCAGTTCATCGACCAGCGGTTGCACGTCACTGGGGAATTCCCGTGGTAAGCGCTCGGTTTTCCCCGTCTTGATGTCACTGATTTCGGACTGGATGGCGTGCAGGGGTTTGAGGGCAACATATACCTGCATCACCACCGCCACTGATAACCCGATACCCAGCACCAGGAAGCTGGTGAATATATGCGTGAAAAAGTCGTGGACATCGTCCTTTATCGCTATTTCCGGCGCGGTCGCGACGAAAGTAAGCGCTCCCGATTCATGCGGAAAGGATACATGGGCTACCTGCGCCCGCAGTTTTTGCCCGCCTGGCCCATAAACGGTCTGCACGTTGTGGTTTTCATCAAGGATGAGGTCCCGCAGATCCAGTTGACCGGTGCCCAGGGAAGCGGACTGGAATAACACCTTGTCGTGGCTCCTCACCTCCCAGTACCAACCTTCATTTGCACGATAAAAGCGGGGATCAGTGGGTTCGCGTGTCAGCACCAGCGTTCCGTCCGGCCCGGTTTCTATCGAGGCAACCAGTTCTTCCACGTGGGTCAATACGTGGTTGTCGTAATGTTCCTCGATGTGCTGACGGTAGAAGCGGCCCATCAGCAGCGCGGTAAAGACCAGCGCCACCACGATCCAGAAGATGGAAAGCGTAATGATTCGCTTGGTTAGCGATCTATGCATCGTTTTTAGGCGTCCCGAGTTGGTAGCCGAGGCCGCGACGGGTAGTGATCATATCGGCGCAGATTTTACCGCGCAGCCGGTTGATCAGGACTTCGATGACATTCGAGTCGCGGTCGAAATCCTGGTCGTAAATGTGTTCGGTCAATTCGGTCTTGGAGATGACCTGACCCTCGTGTTGCATCAGGTATTCCAGGGTACGGTACTCGAGGGCAGTCAGTTCGACCAGGTTACCTTCCATGGTGACGCGGGCCGAAGTCGTATCCATTACGACCTTCCCGCGATAACATTGCATGATCGGGCTGGCATGACCGGTGGCCCTGCGGATCAGCGCTTCCAGCCGGGCCAGCAGCTCTTCGTATTCAAACGGCTTGGCCAGGTAGTCATCCGCACCGGCTCGCAGGCCAGCTACTTTTTCCCGCCAGGTGTGGCGCGAAGTGAGGATCAGCACCGGTACGTGGATACCATTGGCACGCCACCGTTCCAGTACATCAATGCCATCCAGTTTGGGCAGCCCCAGGTCCAACACTACGGCGTCGTAGTGCTCGGTGTCACCCATGAAAAACCCTTCTTCGCCATCCAGTGCAACGTCCACAACATACATGGCGTGCTCCAGCGTGCTCTTGATTTGCCGGGTCAGTTCTTCGTTGTCTTCTACAACCAGGATACGCATGTTTTTCCCCGGGGCCCTGAGGTGCAAAACCCCAATATTATTTTACGTGGATTGGGGCATTTTTGGCACTGACATGTATCAACGTGGAACAAGGTCCTGTGATTTTTTGCAGGACCAAGGGGTTGATTCAGCCCGCACACCCCAACGTCGGGCCAGGTGAGCGCGCGCCAAGAACCGGGAAAAACTTAACCTCACCTTAAATTTCACTTCAGTCTGGGCTAATCGGCGTTTGTTACAGTGAAATTGGATTGGACCGTGCCCGTTCCGTATGCCGGTGCCCAAAGTTTTCCCTGATCTTTTGCGAGGTGCGCCATGCCATTCAAAAACATCATTTTTGCCATACTGCTGGGACTGGCCACGGTCAGCGCAGCCGCACAGGCAGATCCCATCATCTTCGAGAGCTTTACCGGCTATCCCGATAACGCCCTGATTTCCGTTAATCCCGCTGGCCCGGCAATTGGCTTGGCGGGTGACTGGTTCCTCGATTCCGAGAGCAATTTCTACGTCAACAGGACGGAAGCCGACCTCGACGCCGGCACCGGCAAGGCCGTTTACGATATTCCTTATGACGACAACGGCATGCGGACGGCGCAAAGATACAGCTCGAGCGACCATGTATTGTTCAGCCTCGATGGCGAGATTTTTTACGCCAGTTTCCGTATTCATCCTCCGCGCTCAAACGGTGACATGATTTTCACGCTGATCCTCGAACAGCTGAACGGCGGGGGGCAGCCGGATCTGTCGTTCGGTATGAGAAACGGCAATTTCATCATCGGCAACGGGGGAGCGAACGTGGATGTTGTTGGTGGTGTTCCTTCCGCCACGGAAATGCTGGTGGTCCTGCGAATCGAGTACGGTGATTCCAGTACCGGGCCGGACGACCTGGAGGTTGTCACGTTGTGGGTCAACCCAGTCGACGAATCCAGCAGCCCGGTCATTGACAACGTTCCGGTGGATTTTCTTAACCGCGGCGGCGGCATGATTACCGCCGTATCCATCCGGGGCGAACAGATGGCGGGGCAGCCCGCGTTTTTCGACGATTTGATGGTCGGATCCGAGTTCGCGGATGTCATCGCAACGCCGCCAACCGGTAGCCTGACCAACGACCTGGGGGTGAACGGGCTGTTCTACGATCCCAATAACCCCGGGCATGGCTTCGACTTCGTCGCGCATGCATCCGGGCTGACCGTCTATTACTACGGTCATACCGCGACGGGTGAAAGGTTATGGCTGCATTCGGAAATGTTCGAAGGGGACCTCGAGTTCAACGTGCCATTTGAACTGCAAATGTCTGAAGTCGTTTCCGGTGTGTTCGGTCAACCGCAACCTCCGGCAGCTGTTTGGGGCATCATCACCATCAGCCTGGCGGATTGCGACACCGGCCACGCTTCGTTCAACGGTCTTGACGGCACCCTCGAAATGGATTTGATTCGGCTGACTGCCATGCCAGGCATCAGTTGCAATTAGTACTAACGGCCCTGGTCGTGCATTTACGCGCCCAGGGCCACAAACCTTAACCACTCCTTAAACTCCGTTTCAGATTCTGTTAATCCGGTCTTTGTTACTTTAAACCTAGGCCCATCCCGAGGGCCTGCAAAACCCCGCATAAAAGCGGAGCAGGCTCCATCGAAGATGGATTCCTTACGAAATGCGAACCGTGGTCGCATGAGGAGGAGCCCACCCCAACAGCAGCGCAGGACGCTGCCAAGTTTCCTCCGGAAACTATAACTGTGCAGGAGGAAACTCTAATGAACCGTATCAGATTTAAGTCTCACGTATTAGCGCTCGTGGCGTTGATCATGCTGCTGTGCATGTCAGCCAGCAGTGTCAATGCCCAGAATACCCAGAAGGAATTGACCTGGCCGGTCGAAGCCGACCTGCTGTACAACGACGGTGATATCGCCCAGGCCTGGCATGATGGTGGCAACGTATCCATCTGGAACGACCGGGACAACCTTAAAATCGAAATGATCGCCGGTGATGGATACAGGCTCAAGGAGGTCGCCATTCATATCGTCGATCATCCGGATGACTTTGAACAAATCCTCGACAAGAAGACCAGTAAACCGAAAATTAGCAAGCTCGACTACAAGACAGACTACCTGGGGGACTTTGGAGCGGGCGTTAAAAATCACAAGGAGGTGATCGACCTCGAAGAATTCGATATCTGCTGGGGTGTTAATCCCGAGAAATGCCCACCCAACCGCTACATGATCGTGCATGCCGAGCTGCAGCAGCTTGAAGGCATCGACAAAGAAGGTAACGAGATCTGGGTGGACGTACCCGAGGGTGCTTATGCTGAAAACGGTGGCCGGTTTGACCGACTCCAGGACAGCGAAGTCCTTGAGGATGGAAGCGCCTGGGGCTGGTATGTTACCTACCCCCTGGCAAAGGTTGAACCCGGGCACTTCATCGATGCAAACGTTCACGGCCTGGAGTTCGTGACCATTACCCAGAGCGGGAAGACCGGTGCCGAAGGACAGTTCTGGTATCTGCCGAATGAGCGCGTTACGTTTTCCGTCGGCAGCCTGTTTCTGGGCGATGCCCTAGGCGACCGTCGAGTCTCACCGGTGGATCTCTTCGAGGGATCCGACATGGATGACGACCCGGTCATCAACCTCGCCTGGCTGCTGCAGAGCCTGGACGCGGATGGAAACCCCGGGCAGGGATCGATCAACATCAGCGATGAGGTGGTCGCCTGTCTGGAAGCCGCATTACCGTTTCCAATGCCACCACCGGCCGAATTCTTTGGTGATGAGGCCGCAGTAGGCGCCTTGATCGACGCTACGCAATCGGGTTGCGCGGTCGAATTGGCCGCAATTACCAGGGAGGAGGCCCGGGAGAATCTTAATTCCGGGCAGAAGGCCGGCAACCTCATGAAGAAGAACATCTCCAAGACTCCCGACATGAAGAGCGATAAGGCCAAGATCGAAATCATGCCGGTTTACGTTGAGGCCATGACGTCGGACGACACTCCAACCGAGGTGGTCTACCACGACGAGGACGATAAAATCTTCGAGACGCGTGATGTCGCCAAGCCCATCGTGGTCTCGTACCTGGACGAGGTCGGGGGCACCGGCGCGTTTGACGTGTTCGTGGCCGTCTCGCGGGACGACGGGGATACCTGGAAGCGCCGCAACGTCTCCAAGACCGCCGACAAATCATCCCTGATGGGTTACCCGGGAGAATCCTGGAAGCCCATGCTCAAGGTCAAGGACAACAAGATCTTCGTGGCCTGGACCGACAAGTACTGCCTCGGCGGACGACCGGGCTACGCCATCACGGTCTGTCCCGAAGGCGAACCGAATTGCGAGATTTGCCGCGACACGGCCGATGGCGAAATCTGTACAGCCGACTACCCGGGTGACGACGCTTACTGGCAGGACGATATTTTCGGTGTGGGCGGCCCGCAGCGCTCGGTAATCTACGAAGACTACCCCGCAATGGGTGAGGTGCCCTACAGCTGCGTCTGGACGTCCCGGGGCGTGGTCGAAACCGACGGCAATATCCAGTGGTTCAAGCCCGAGAAATTGACTTCGGGACGCCGTGACGCTTTCCAGATTTTTGCCGGCGCGGGTACCGATGTCGCGTTCGCCATCGTTTGGCAGGAAGACCCGAAAGGCTTGATGCCGGGTGAAGGCGACGGTCCTGGCGAAGGATGGAGCGGCGCCAATACCAACAACAAGGCCGATGTCTGGTACAGCTACATTACATTGAGCGATTTTGCCAAGGTCGACACCGACTACCCCGCAACAGGACCCCATGGCGACGAGGACATCGTGGACACGGATCCCGAGTTGGCCGGACGGATCAAGGCCCTGGTGCCCATGTCCCTGCCGGTGAGGATTTCCGACAACGAAGTCTGCAGCCTCGAGAACATGGACCCCGCGGGTGGACATGGAGATCACGACTTTGACGGGGAAGGAGAAGGAACCCATCGCTACTGCGGTACGATCGAAGACATCGGCACGGCCGATGCACCGGGATTCAATCCGCTGTGCTCTTACACCGTGGAGAAAGCCAATCCCAAGGGTGAGATCCATCATGTCTGCGTTACCGCCGACGGACGCCTGCTGGACGGCAACACCGGCTCTTCGCGACCCAATATCTTCCTGCAGCCCTACAAGCCGACAAACGGGCCGAAGAGCGCCTGGGTCATCATCGGCTACGAGGAAAGCAAGGGTGTGGGCTCGCCCCCGGAGGGTGAGCACGATGACGATGGCTGTGGGGGAGGTGATGATTACATGCCGGAATGGCCTGTTGTGACAAGCGATGAACCCGACGAGGACCGTTACAAGCCGGACATGGGTAAAAACGTAATCTATCACAGCTTCGACCTCACCAAGCCTGAAACAGTCGCCGGCGGGGGCATCATCAACCAGCCGGAAACCGATGCGGACTCCAATCCCGTCTATTTGGTGGACGAGTTTGGGGCACGGCTTCTCGACTGGAAGGATGAGCCGCAGCTGGCGTACGAAAACGCCCGGCGGGTGCGCTTCATCACCCAGCCCAAGTCCAAGAAAGGAGTCTCGGGCACGGTCCTGGTCGCACTCTACCGCGAGGGTGAGGAAGGCAGTGGCAAGCCGGCAGACATTTTCATGCGGCGCATGAAGGCCCCTTCCACCGGCAACCCCTATGCCTTTGGGAACTTTCTGCCGGGGGCCGAGAACCTCAGCAGCGTAGAGCCGACCCGAACATTCCGGGACCCGTTCGACTTGGAAAAACCCATCAAGATGCTCCGATGGACCTGGTCAGATGCGAATCTTACGGATTCGTCGGCGAAAAACCCCTTCTCCGACGCCCGCGCACACCGCGGCGCCCTCAACGGCGACGATCTGCTTATCGGTTACAGCTGGACGCCGAACTGGGGCCGAAAGGCCAACGACAAGTACGACTTTTATATCCGGCGCTCCTTTGACGGGGGCCAGGCCTGGACGACCGATCCCATGGACACCGCCACCGCCATTGAGCACAACGTCGTGTTCAGGGTTCCGGTGATCGACGAAATTAATCAGGAAGTCACTTGGGACGAGGAGGTGGTCACCACGCCATACGGGCCCGGCGATGCCGAGCCGCCGCGCAACGTCTCCAACCTGCGCAACAACCGCATCAGCGTGCTGGAGCCGCGGCTGGTCAAGACGCCGGGAACCATCAAAAACCCCGACGGGACTGCCACCGATTACACGGAAGACATCTGGGACAAGAGCGTCTATCAGCTGGCCTACGGCCTGGAGTTCAACCAGAACACCCTGCCGGACGGCGTCGAGTACCCCAAGCTGCCGCTGGACATTTACTACAGCCAGACAGTGGACAAGGGACAGCGCTACCAAAGCGTGATCGTCACCCCGCAGGGCGGCAGCGGCAAGCCTGAGGAAGGCTGGAATCCGCTGGCCAAGGACAAGCCTCAGCAGGGCGCGGCCCAGCTCCGCCAGACCCCCGACGGCTCGCGGATGTACGGCATCTGGCTCGAGGAAGGTGACAAGGGCAGCGACATCATTTTCCGAAGAGTTGACTATCGGACTGACTGATGAACTGCTTCGAAATGAAACGCAATGAAACGCAATCAGGCGCAGGGAAGCGCAAGGAGGAAATCATGAAAGCACGTATCTTTATGCTGACAGCCGCGACCCTTGCGGCGCTGCTGCTGGCCAGCGCATCCGCCTTGGCGGTGAAACCGGATAAGCCCGGGAAACCGCCGAAGGATGATGATCCGCCGGCCCCGTCGGAAACACCAATTGAAGGTTACTATTTCTGGCGTCTCGGGCACATGGACGGCCCGCATGACGCGAGCATGGCCCTGGGCATTTCCCGCGACGGGAAAGTGGCCGTGGGAGCCACCGACGTGGTGGATTTCTACCGCGCGTGGCGTCTGGACATCGACTGGGCCATCGCAACCGATGACGGCGTACCGCCGCTGTATAACGAGCTCCAGGTCCAGGAGGACGTTGGTATCGTCGCCCCGTCCCGGCCCAGCGCCGCCTATGCGTCCTCGGATATGACCTGCGAAAGCTACACCTATGACAAGGTAAACTTAGTTTTAGACTGGTGCGGTTCCATGCCGGTGGGGGGCTATGAAGTCGGCAAGGTGTCCTACGGCATTGAATGGCTGCTCCCCGTTCTGGATTCTGTCGACGAAGGCGACTACCTGTCCATCCCGGACTTCGGCGGCGGCATATCCGACATGCAGGTGAACGACGTGTCCCGCGACGGGGCTATCCTGGTGGGCACCGGAAATATTAAGACCGGCCTGCGGGCGTTCCGCGCCGATACGGCGGTTGTGGATGCAGATGGCGTGCCGATTGCCGCTCAGCTGGTTATCCAGGATGCGGTGACGCTGCAAACGCTGCGCTCCAGCTCGGCGCAGGCCGTATCCGAAAACGGGCTCATCATCGCCGGCTACGGATCGACCAAGATAGCGAACCGCGCTTTCGTTACCATCGTTCTCGATGCGGCTCAGGACCCGATCACGCTTGAGAGCACGATCCTGCCCATGCTCGGCGGCGGCAAGTTCGCCGAGGCCTACGCCATGACCCCCGACGGCGAGATCATCGCCGGCAGGAGCGACAGCCCCAAAGGCCCCGTGGCCTGCATCTGGTTCCAGGACCTCGACGCAACCTGGTGGGTCAAGTCACTGGGCGCGCTGTCCAAGAAGAGTAAGGACGCCGTGGCCACCGGCATTGCCTATCGCCCCGGGTCAGCAGTCGGCGAACTGATCGTCGTCGGCAGGAGCAAGACCATCCTCTATGACTCTGAAGCCTTTGTGTGGACGGGCAATCCCACGCTGGAGGAAGAGGAGATCGGCTACTTCTACGACCTGGAATACATCCTGACCAAGACCGGCGCCGGTGAAGCGTCCCTGATGGGCTCCAGCTGGATCCTGAACGAGGCCACCGGCATCTCGGCCGCCGGCGACCGGATCGTCGGCTACGGCGTCAACCCGGAGGTCGGAATCGAGGCCTGGCTGGTCACGGGATTCCCATTCGATGAGCTAGATCTTACGCACGAATAACAACCCCGGCCGGGCAGGCGGCAGCTGAAAACCGTTTCAGGCTGCCGCCTGTCCGGTCCACCCGGACAGCGCTTTATCACATCTGCCAGGGGCCCTTTCGAGGGCCCCTGGTTCCTTTAGTCTTACCGGCGGGGCTCTCCGGAGCCCCGCCGTTTTTGTGCAGACAAGGCAGCCTTGCCAACACCAATGGTGGGGATTTCACAGTTTGGAATGGAAAACGGCGCCGCACGGGGTGTGCGGCGCCGCGCCGGGGTCAGCTGGCCCGTTATGGACCGAGGCTGACTGCGAGGAGACCAATTTCAGGGGTCACGCGAAGTGCCCATGACAGTCTCTACCAAGATAAGGCGGTCAGACCCACCCCGGGTCTGACCCCCCATGGTTAATTAATACCACAACCACGCTTAAGGTGTCCTGAAGGTTGATTTAAGTCGGTATTAAGCTTTTGAAAAGGATAAAAAGACTTTTATAAACAGTAGCTTATAAATTACATAAGAACAGTGATCCTAACCCGGCATCGGCGGCTGCCCAGCCGCGAAGCACACCCCTCGTATGGCGCCATTTTTGTTCCCAAAGCGATCTTAATAGACGCTTAAAACGACCTTCAGGATGCCTTAAGCCCATCTGTGCTATTTATACAATATACACTCGCCACCGGGAGCAAAATTTGTAAGCCAGAGGGGAAACGATCTCCTCGCAACCAGCAATCTGGAGACCCCGGAACGCTGGTAACGGCTAGGCGCCGCACACCCCCCCCTCGTGCGGCGCCTTTTTTCAGGCGGATTCGCGAACGGGATCGGAACCCGAAACACCTAGCCGGTCGAGCGCCGTTTGCAGTTGCCGCCAGCGCTGTTCGGTAGTGCCGGTATAACCCAGGGACATTCTTAAAAG
>JAQYVO010000068.1 GCA_030145425.1 Chromatiales bacterium
GTAGAGATTTTCCATTATTTTAAGTTGATCCCCGCTACTCCCAAGCCAGATAGCGAGCCAGCCTTCAACTGGAAATTCCGGATGGGATTTGAGCAAATCAAGGATTATAGATTCGGCTTTTTTCGCATCCCCGAGATCCGCATAAGTGGATGCGAGAAAAATATCCATGTGGGGACCGGAAGGCCCTCCATGACGTATATTGTCTTCGAATATCCTGGCAGCTGTTGAATACTCTCCGTTAAGGTAATGCGCGATCCCCAGAACGTTGCGATAGGGTGTTCTGGGTTCAGCCGGATCGAGCCGTATTGCTTCAGTCAAGGGAGCTATCGCTTCATGTGGATGACCGGAGAGTGTGAGGCTCAAGCCATACACAAACTGGGTGAAGGCATCGCCAGGCTGAACATCAATGGCTCGCCTGGCGTTGAACAGCGCCTCATCCTTCCTGCCGGACATGACATAGGCGAAAGCCAGAGTCACATACCCCATGCCGAAGTCAGGGTCTATCTCTATTGCTTTTAAAGCCAGGTTTATGCCCTTTTCCAATGCAGCATCGGGTTTCTCTGTCTTCAAGAAGAGAACCGTGATCGAATGGGAGAATCCTTTACCCGCATATCCTCCGGCAAACTCCGGATCGATTTCGATAACGCGCTGAAACATGTGTCGTGCGGTGACTATGCGATCCATATCGTTGGGTGGCATCAACAGCACCAGGGCATGACGATAGAGAGCCAGGGCCTCCGGATTACTGGAATGATGTCGTTTAAATAGAGCGCGCTCCTCCGCAGAGACCTGAATCGCCAAATGGTTGACGATGTGTTCCGTCAGTGCATCTTGTAGAATCGGCAAATCCTGCATATTCCCTTCCAGGCGGTCAGCCCAGATCGTTGTACTGGAGGCAATCTCTATCAGCTGAACATTAATGCGGATCAGGTCGCCCTCACGTTCCAGACTTCCTCGCAGGGCATGTGTCGCGCCAAATTTACGCCTGATGCTATCAAGATCTATCGATTGTGAATCCAGATTCAACAGGGAAGCATGAGCCATGACTGATAGTCCTGACAACTTCACCAGATCGGTGACGATTGCTTCCACAAGACCTGCGGCCAGGTGGTTTTCCACGGAATCATTGGCGTGTGTTGCTAGTGGCAGCACGGCCAGGAAAACCCTTGAAGATTGATTTGGGTCTTCGCCAGGCTCAGCCGGCTTGTCTTTCTCGAAAAAAAACCAGCCTGCAAGCACGACGATGATTGCCAATAGTATTGCGCTACCCGGAAGCAGTGATTTCCATCCTGGAGACCCGGCTGATACAGACGAGGGTGTTATCGTCTCAGGCTGTGCTTCAGACGCAACGCTATCGTTCAAATCAAATGTGGGCGCATATCCGCCTTTGGGCACATCGATACGGACCGGATCATCATGACCAGCTGTTTCATAATAGGCTGCTAACCGGCTACGCAGGCGTCCGGCCTCCACTCGTACAATGGTGTCAGTGCGTGGGTCGAAAGTTTCATCTCGCCCGTAGACCTCGCGAGCGATGGAGAACGCCTTCAAACGGTCGCCTCTGCCAGCCAGTTTCTCCTCCACGACGAAGTGCAAAAATGCTCCTGCTCGCTTTGACCGGGAAAATTCCGCCGAGTCAAGAACGCGCTTGAGCGCCGCGAGGATGTCGGACTCCTGTATAGAGTCACGATCCGGCTTGGAGTCTTCCATGTGATGATTCATTTAAGTTTACTTTATAACTATCTGTAATATATTAATAAATCATTATGTTGTAACGTTACATTATGGCAGATGTCACACCTTGTTACACCCAGTCACCTGTTTCGCTGCTCTTTTATCATCTAAAATAATAAATAAAGTTCGTGGTAGATGTTTCCAAATATTACAGGAAAAACTCGAATCTCAACGAGCATCAGCTATTCAAGATAGCTCTTATTCCGGATTTAACCAATCACTATTCTAGAACACCAAAGGAGTATATATGATGAGTAGACAAAGGAAGAGCATAGGCATCATCGGTATAGCCATAGGCCTTGCCGCTGGCCTGTATCTGATAACGACAGAAACGCCCCTGGTATCAACGGCGTATGCCGAGGAAACCAAAAGTCCTGCCCCCTCACCCATAAAAGCTTTGGCTGAGCGGGACGTCTACTATCCTGGATCAGAGGATCTGGCAGCCGATGAGATGCGGGTAATCGCCTGCGGCACCGGTATGCCCAACGCCCGACCGAAGCAGGCGGCAGCATGCTGGCTGGTGGAACTTGGCAATGGCGACAAGTTCATTTTCGATATCGGCACTGGCTCCGGTGAGCGCCTCTCGGCGATGAAAATCCCCTATGACTATCTCGATAAAGTCTTCATCGGCCACCTTCACGCCGACCATTTCGGTGACCTGGATGCCCTGTGGGTCGGCGGGGTATTAGCCAACCGGCAGCGTCCGCTGCGGGTCTGGGGACCTTCAGGAAGTGAGGAGAGGCTGGGCACCAAGCATGCCGTCAAGCATATGGAAGAGATGTTTGCCTGGGACTATGCTTCCCGTCAGGGCAATGTCAATACCGTGGGCTTCAAGATTGAGGTCAACGAGTTTGACTATAGGGCGGTCAACAAGGTTATCTACGAGGAGAACGGCGTCACTATTCGGACCATTCCTGCAATTCACGCTCTTGACGGGCCTGTGAGTTTTATCCTTGAGTGGAATGACCTCAAATTCGCCTTTAGTAGTGATACATTTCCCAACAAGTGGTGGATGGAACACACGAAAAATGCGGACATCGCCATCCACGAATGCTTCATTGCTCCGAACGATCTGGTGAAACTTCAAAATTGGTCTGTGGAAGATGCCCTCAATGTTGGTACTCAGGTGCATACTTCACCGGCCCAGTTTGGCAAGGTGATGAGTGAGATCAAGCCAAGGATGGCGGTAGCCTATCACTTCTTCAATGACTTCAACACCCGGGAAGGTGTCCTGACACTGATACGTAAGACCTACGATGGGCCATTGGCGTTGTCAGTGGATTACATGGTGTTCAACGTCAAGAAGGGTGAAGATATCAGAGTTCGTATGGCCGTGATTGATGAGGACATCTGGGGACTGCCTTCGATTACTGAGAAAAAACCGGCTGATCCGAATGAGCGAGTAGGTTTCAGTGACTTTATTACAAGCGGTCGTGTACCCTATCCCGAGATAGTCGAAAAGGTCTACGAAGACACCAACAAGACATTCGGCACTAACGTTCCAGCGCCGAAGTAATACAGCCCGGCGAGGAGTTGGTGCTAATAATATTTACGTATAAAAATCCATATTTGCTAGAACTGCAAGGAGTTTTAAGATGAGAAAAATGTTAATGAGTATAGGCGGCAGTGGTGTTGCCATGGGTGCTGTCATTGGCCTGTATCTGGCTGTGGCGGAAGTGCCCTTGGTATCGACGGCACATGCCGAGGAAACGCCAAAGGTCTCCCCCGTCCTCGCCAGACCACGGGACACCTATTATCCGAACACCGAGGACCTTGCCAAGGACGAGATGCGGGTAATCGCCTGCGGCACCGGCATGCCGACGACGCGCGCCGCACAGGCAGCGGCCTGTTTCCTCGTCGAACTCGGAAATGGAGACAAGTTCATCTTCGACATCGGCAGCGGCTCGGCGGAACGTCTTTCGTCGCTGCAGATCCCCTATGACTATCTTGACAAGATCTTCATCGGCCACCTGCATGGCGACCATTTCGGCTCGCTCGGCGAGCTCTTTATTGGCGGCGGCCTCATGGGCCGGCACAAGCCGCTACAGATTTGGGGCCCCACCGGACCCACGCCGGAGTTGGGCACGGCCTACGCGGTCGACAAAATGGTCGAGATGTACACATGGGACCTCGCCGGGCGCGCCGGTCTGGTCGATTTCCGCGGCTTCAAGGTGGATGTCCACGAGTTTGACTACAAGGCGGAAAATGCCGTCATCTACGAAGAGAATGGCGTGACGATCCGTTCCTTCCCTGCGATCCACTCAATTGATGGGCCCGTCAGCTTCACCCTGGAGTGGAACGGCCTGAAGTTTGTCTTTGGCAGCGACACCTATCCCAACACCTGGTTCCTGGAATACGCCAAGGATGCGGATCTCGTGATCCATGAATGCTTCGTGGCCGTGCCTGACATCGTGAGTAAGCTGGGCTTTACGCCGGAATCGGCGCTGCTGGTTGGAACCCAGATACACACCGCGCCCGAGGCCTTTGGCAAAGTCATGAGCGCAATAAAGCCGCGCATGGCGATCGCTTATCACTTCTTCAAGGACTGGGACACCACGGCACAGGTCCACGACCGCATCCGCAAGACCTATGACGGCCCGCTGAGCCTGGCCGACGACTTCATGGTCTGGAACGTCACCAAGGACGACATCCGGGTGCGCATGGCGGTGGTCGAGGAAGAGACCTGGTCGCCGCCGGCAGCCAGCCCGGCCGAGCCGCCAAAGGATGCCGACAAGGTGCAGTTTAGCAAGGACACCGGCGTGCCGTCCGATGCCATGGTCTATTCCGACTTCATCAAGGGAGGCAGCTGGGATGGCGTCGACGAGGTTCTGCGCGGCGTCTACAAGGAGGCCAGCGAAGCGCTGGGTAAGGAGTTTAAATATCCGGAGAAATAGAAGTGAGACTGCCTGTCGTTGACGCCTGCACGAGAAACTATTGAAGTCTCTTGTGCTCTTAAATCCAACACTGTTACTGAAGCCCGGCTTGTTTGGATTTGGAGGATACCGGCTCCACTGTTATGATCCCCATGGTAAAAAAAGGAGCAGAAGATTGGGTATCCCGTGGTTGTACGACATTCCCCTATGGGTGGTTGCAATCCTGTTCGCGATTGTGCTATTTCTCGCGCTTGAATCAGGATTCCGCATCGGACTTCGGCAACGTCGCGCAACGGGGTCGCCGGAGAAAAAAGTGCGTGGCGATGTTACGCTCAGCTCGATGCTGGCTTTGCTCGGCCTCATGCTCGCATTCACCTACGCCTTCACGCTGAGCCGGGCGGATGCACGCAAAAGCGCGGTAGTTGATGAGGCGAACGTCATCGGCACAGCCTTTTTCAAGGCCGGTTTTTTATCCGAGCCGGGTCGCAGTGAGCTGCGCGCACGTCTGCTCGACTATGCCCGGACACGCGTGATCACATCTAAAACAACCAGGGATCAGAAGGCGCGGAAAGCGCTGATCGATCGTGCCCTGGAGGCCCAGTCACAGATCTGGCCGGCGCTCGAGCGTGCACTTGAGGGTAAAACACTGGGGCCTTACGAGACATCCATGGTGCAGGCCACCAACGATGTACTGGATGCCCAGACCCGGCGCATCACAGTCGCTTTCGATCGCATTCCGCCAAGCGTCTCCATCCTGCTGCTTGCCATTGCGGCGTTTTCCCTTGCCGTGGCAGGAAGCAACGCGGGGCTTACAGGAAGATTCAACCGTTGGCGCATGAGCGGTTTCGTGATAATCCTGACGGCTCTGATGCTTCTCATCCTCGACTTCGATCAACCGCAAACCGGATTTATCAGGTTGAACAACTCACCGATCATCGCCCTGATCGATGAGATAGAAAAGGCATCGCAAAACTGATGCCAGGGCGCTCCGAAACGTCTTCCACCGATATGCAACCTAACTTACTGATCCGGATTTGTCTTCTTGTCGTTTCCCTGCTGGCTGTCACCACAACCACACGGGCCGACTGGATGAACCTTACCGGCGCCGAGACCGCACAGAACATCGCCGAAGTCTACGTGCTGGACGACCATGTCAGGGTAGTGCTCGAAGTTTACTTAAGCGATCTGGCGCACTTCGAAGCCCTTGTGCCCGATCAATGGCTGGAGGAGAGCGATATCCAGCGCCCCCCCCAGACAGAGAGGCTGCGCCGCTTCTCCGACAGCGGTCTTCAGTTCATCACCGGGAGCGGTGAGAAGCTGCAGGCGCAGCTCAAACTCGTGGAGCCGCGCCTGCGCGTCGATCGCAAGTCCCCTTTTGCCGGCATGCTCAACCCCACGACGCGCCGAGTCGTACCCGACGCGCCAGCCGACAAGCGCGTCCTCTACGCCGAACTGGTCTATCCTTTCAGCGAGAAGCCACAGCAGCTGACCATAACGCCGCCGCTCGATGACAACGGCCAGGCCCTCTTCAATATCGGTTTCATTGTTTACCACAAGTCCGTCCCCGTCATCGACTTCCGCTACCTCGGAGCGCCGTCGCGGCTCATGCTCAATTGGGACGATCCCTGGTACTCCCGCTTTGAGAATCCAAACCTCAAGCGCCATCACAAATCGGCGCTGATGTCGTTCCTCTACGTGGAGCCCTACGAGGTGCGCCACGAGATACTAACGCGTGTCAGGGATCTGGAGACATGGATGAACCTCGGGCTGCGCGGTGATGAATACATCGAGATCGACGAGCTGGAACCGCTCAAGCAGCGTATCGGCGCCTTCCTGCTGGAACGAAATCCCGTCCTCATCGACGGCGAGGCGCGCAAGCCAATCCTCGATCGATCGAACTACGTGAAGGTCGCACTCACAGGAATCAAGCTCATGGAGAAGCCCGAGCGCCTGGAGATCGACACGGCGATCATCGGCGTGATCATCACCTACATCACCGATGGCATGCCGCAGAAAGTGACGGTGGAGTGGGAGCTGTTTAACGATCAGGTAGAGCGGGTGCCTGCGACGGCTACCGACCCCGCCGGCCCTCTGCCCACCTTTCTGACGCCGGAAGACAACATCCACACCTGGACGAACTACCTGAAGAATTACAAGCTCCCAACGGTACAGCAGATCGACGTGGCAGGTTCCCTCGGAGAGCTGCGCCTCCCACTTGTCACTCTGCTGTGCCTGGGTGGAGTTCTTGTCGTCACGATCTGGACACTGCTGCGCGCCCGCCGCCACAAGCCCCTGCGCGTCCCGCTCATCATTGCTGCGCTGCTATTGGCAACAGGCGCTGCCGCCTATCCTTTCGCCAGCATCACCATCACCCGCCCCACGCTGATGGCCGGCGAGATCGATGATGAGCGAGCTGAGGCACTGCTGCAGACCCTGCTCAAAAACGTCTATCGCTCCTTCGACTTCCGCGAGGAGGAGGATGTCTACGACAAACTGGCGCTCAGCGTCAGTGGCGACCTGCTCACGGAGATCTATCTGCAGAACCGCCGCTCAATGGCTATCAAACAAGCTGGCGGCGCCCAAGCGAAGATCAAGGAGATTTCGGTCGAAAAGGTCAGCGCCGAACGGATCGACGGTGACGGACTGAGCTACGCCCTGCATGGCCGGTGGACAGCCCTTGGCCGTGTCGGCCACTGGGGGCATGTACACCAGCGCAAGAACCGATACGAGGCGGTGGTCACAATTTCTGCACAGGAGGGTGTGTGGAAGATCACCGGCCTGGAACTCATGGACGAGCAGCGCATCGACCTGACGCCTGGGAAAGGTGTCAGCAAGGCTCCCGCTGCAACGGCTTCCACTCCTTTGAGCGGGAAGCAATGATCCAGATCCATGGCCTGAATTTCACTTATCCCGGCAGAACTTTTCAGCTGCAGATTCCTGACTTTCAAGTGCAGCAGGGCGAGAAGCTTGCGGTGATCGGACCCAGCGGTTCTGGCAAAACCACATTGCTCAACCTGGTGTCAGGTATCGTCACTCCGAAGCAGGGGGAAATAGAGGTTGCGGGAACGACCGTGAGCTCAATGAGCGACGCCGAGCGGCGCGATTTTCGCATCCGCAATATCGGCTTCGTGTTTCAGGATTTCGAGCTGCTGGACTACCTGCATGTGCTGGACAACATCCTGCACCCCTACCGCATCAGCCGAGCCCTGCGCCTGGACAGAGAAGTGCGCGAACGGGCAGCGCTGCTTGCCGGTCAGATGGACATCAGAAACAAGTTGAAGCGACGCACAGACGATCTCTCCCAGGGAGAAAAGCAGAGGGTCGCCATCTGCCGTGCGCTGTTGCCGGGTCCACGCCTGCTGCTGGCCGACGAGGCTACCGGCAATCTGGATCCGCGCAACAAGGGGCGCATTCTTGATCTATTGTTCGAGGCCGTGGATTCCCATGGCGCCACCCTGCTCGCCGTCACCCATGATCACGAGCTGCTGCCCCGCTTCGACAGGGTGGTGGATTTCGCTGACTTTCAGCAGACAGCGGCAGCATGATTGACAGCCTCTACATCGCCTGGCGTTATGTCAGCTACAATTGGGCGCGCAGCCTCACCCTCGTCGCCTGCGTGACCCTGATCGCGGTGCTGCCGTTGTCCCTGGAACTGCTGCTCGATGAGAGCGAACGCCAGCTGCTCTCCCGCGCCGAGACCACGCCGCTGGTGGTGGGGGAAAAAGGCAGCTCGCTCGACCTGGTCATGAACAGCCTCTACTTCGGCGAGACGCTGCCCGAGCTCATCTCCATGGCCGATGTAGAGCGGATAACAGAAACCGGCCTTGCCCAGCCCTTGCCGCTGTACGTGCGTTTCAAGGCCCGCGGCGCTCCTGTCGTCGGTGCAACGCTGGACTATTTCGACTTTCGCGGCCTTCACATTGCACAGGGGCGCAATCTGGCGCTGCTTGGGGAGTGTGTGCTTGGCGCTCGCGTGGCAGAGAAACTCGGGCTCAAACCCGGCAATACCCTGCTCTCATCTCCGGAGAGCCTGTTCGACCTGGCGGGGGTCTACCCCTTGAAGATGCAGGTGGTGGGGATACTGAAGCCTGCCCACAATGCGGACGACCTCGCCGTCTTCGTCGATCTCAAGACAGCCTGGGTCATCCAGGGGCTGGTGCATGGCCACACAGACCTGGCGAGTATTACCGACCCGACCCTGGTCATGGATCGCTCGGAAGGCAACGTCACCGCCAGCGCCAAGCTCCCACAGTATGCGCAGATCACGCCCGAAAACATCGACAGTTTCCACTTCCATGGCGACCCGACTGACTACCCGATCACGGCGGTAATCGCCCTGCCGTATGACGATAAATCCAGCGCCATCCTGCGCGGTCGATTCGTTGCCGGTGAACAGCCCCGGCAAATCGAGGTTCCCGCGGAGGTCATCGAAGGGCTGCTGGCGAATATTTTCCGTATCAAAAATGTTCTCGACGCTGTGATCCTGGTGGTCGGTCTCGCCACCGTTCTGGCGCTGGTGCTGGTGTTCGCACTGTCGCTGCGTCTGCGCCAGCGAGAGATCCAGACCATCTTCAAACTTGGCTGCAGCCGATTAACCATCGCCCGCTTTCTGGGGGCTGAAATCATCATCATATTGGCGGCCTCAGCCCTGCTCACGCTGCTGCTCCTTGGCGTTGTCGAGCACTACGACGAGCCGCTGGTGCGTGCCTTGTTCATCCGCTGACCACTATAGATA
>JAQYVO010000130.1 GCA_030145425.1 Chromatiales bacterium
CTGGATCCCGGCCTGCGCCGGGATGACGGAGGCTTTGAACCTTAAGTAAGTGCCATTCCCTCTAATGCACTCTACGAGTGAGGAACACGGCAATTGCCAGAAACATGATTCCGGGAAAGGAAACCGCGAACACAACGTTGAGATCATAGACAATCGCCATATGGCCGAATGCCTTGTTCAAAACCAGAAAAAACACCCCGAGCAGTGCCCCGATAAAAATCCTCGACCCAATGCTCACCGAGCGCAGTACCCCAAATACGAACGGCACGGAAAGAAAAACCATTACCAGGGTGGTCAAGGGGGTGATGATCTTCTCCCCCAAAGCCACTTCATAGGTCTTGGCATCCAGACCGTTGCTGTGCAGGAATTTTATGTATTGATACAGTCCCAAGGCGGGCAGCATCGAGGGCCTGGTGACCACATCCAGCAGATCGGGATTGAGAACGGATTCCCAGGTGGCGGTTTCAATCTCCCTGCTGGTTATACTGTCGTCTGAAAAGGTGCTCTGATTGATGCCTCGCATCAACCATCGCCCGTCCTCGTATCGAGCCGATGCGGCATGGGTGGCGATCTTGAGTTTCCCGTCCGGAGAGAATTCGTAGATATAGATATCACCTAGCTGGGAATCGGCAAGAATCTGACGGATGTTGATGAATGACTCACCATCCCTCGCCCAGAAGCCATATCGCGTCTTGAGGGTGCTCTGATTGTAGAGCTTCTCAGCCCTTATACGTTCGGCGTGCTGTTCGCTTTCGGGTGCGACAACTTCACCGATAAACAGCACCAGCAGCATGATCAGCACGCCTGCCTTCATTACGGAAAAAACGATGCGTCCCAGGGAAACTCCGGCTGTTCGCATTGCCGTCAGCTCGGAATGGCTGGCGAGCCCCCCAAGCCCGACCAGACTGCCAAGGAGCACCGCGATCGGGAATACCTCGTAGGCCTGGCGCGGTACAAGGAACAGGATATACAAGAACACATCCAGCGTACGGTAATCCCCCTTACCCACATCCTCGATTTCCTCGATCAAGGCAAAAAAACTGATCAGGATGATCAACACCAGAAGGGTTGTCAGAATACCCAGTATTACGCTTTTCCCGATGTAACGGTCCAGCATTCTCATTGGGGCTTACCAGGGCCTGTTAACACTATGCGCCAAAACCACCCCTTCGAGACCGATTGGCGAAAAACCACCGCAAGGCCGGCGAGGCTAAGCAGGAAAACGTGAATCCACCATCGCCCGGCCCACTCTGGGGTAAACCCATCTACCATCCATTTCCCCGATACACCCATGAGATTGATGAAGGTGAAATACAACAGAATCGCGGTGACCAGCCTTCCGGAAATACCGTCCCGTGGCAGGGAATAACTCAAGGGTACGCTGATGATGGTGAATACCAGAACCGCCACAGGTATCATGATCCGGTATTCCAGTTCTGATCGTTTCCTTATCTCGGTACTTCCGAGCAGCGTCGAGGTGGGCAGTTCATCGACCCTGATGCGCTTGCGCCCCTGGCCCTGCAGATCGATACGCATTCTGTACTTTTCAAACTGCCCCAAGGTGAAATCGTTGTGGCCCGGCACACCTTCCCAACGGCGACCGTCGGCCAACACCACGAACTGCTCACCCGTTTCCGCATCCACATACTGATACCCCTCCCTGGCTGTGACCACGCCCAGCTTTCCGTGCTGTCGGTTTTGAATGAAGATGTTCTCCAGGCGGCTCTTGTCCTCGGACATGGTCTCAACGTAAACCACCAGATCCCCCCGGCTGAATTCGTTGAAGCGCCCGGCCACCGCGGCGTTGCTCAACTCGGCCTGGGTTCCCTGCCGGGCGATGATATCCCTTTTCATCTGGTTTGCCGAAGGCTGGAGTTCCAAGGTCAGCCATCCCACGAGGAGCGTCACGGGCAATGCCGCCACGATTACCGCCCGGTAGATTCGCATACCACCCACGCCACTGGCCGACAGGGCAGTCATCTCGCTGTCCCGATACATGCGGCCCAGGGTGACCATGACAGAGAGAAAAAAGGCCGGCGGAGTCACCGGGCCCAGCAACCGGAGTGTCTCGATGAGAACCAGCTCCAGCAGCACCTCATTGCTCAACAGTCCCGCAGCGGCCTGCCCAAGCATTTTAATGAACCCGCTTCCAATAATGCCAAACACCAGGACGACGATGATTCCAAGGAAAACCTTGGTCACCTCCAGGAGGATATAGCGATCAATAATGGGAAGATTTATCACAAGATAATGACCCCACAGACACCCGGGACCCCTCGACGGCCGTTACGGTGCAGAGGTGACTGGTGTGAACCAGCTGACGCGGATAATATTAGCACCGCGACAGATGATACATTCGACCGGACCCTGAAACAAAACAACGTCCGATTACTGGGACCTGTTAACAGGCCCTGAAGCAGGAGATCCTATGGAATACATACTGAGGACCGGTGATCCGGATAAACTGCGCACTGCCTGTCTTGTGGTGGGCGTCTTTGATAAATGCAGACTCACAGAGCCGGCAGCAGCCCTGGATAAGGCCAGCGAAGGTTTCCTGAGCAGGACCCTCAAGCGAGGTGACCTTATCGGGGAAACCGGACAATCCCTGATGCTCTATCAGGTACCAGGTTGCCGGTGCGAGCGGGTGCTGATGATAGGACTGGGTCCGGAGAAGGAATGGGACCTGCCGTCCTACCGCAAGGCAGTGGCCAGGGTTACCGGCATTCTGGACGCATCCCATGCAACGGAGGCCGTGACCTGCTTGCCGGCCCTGGAACCGGCTCAGGTGGATCTTTACCGGGTTCTCAGGGAGACGGTCATCTGCAGTGAAGATGCCCTGTATCGATTCGACCGCTGCAAAAGCAACCCGAAGGCCCGCAGGCGCCCCCTTAAGAAGCTGGGCCTGTACACGGGTACCGGCCGCCATCCCAAGGCCGTGCAGAATGCGATCCCGCACGGGAAGGCGATAGCCGGCGGGGTGGCAATGGCAAAGGACCTGGGCAACCTGCCGGGTAACCTCTGCACCCCGGACTACCTGGCGAACCAGGCCAGAGCCTTGGGCCGCAGATCACCCAACCTGCGGGTCCGGGTTTTGAACGAGCAGCAGATGGGAAAGCTGGGTATGGGCGCCCTGTTGTCCGTGAGCCGGGGAAGTCGCCAGCCAGCAAAGCTGATTGTCATGGAATATCAGGGCGGCAAACCCGGGGGGAAGCCGGTGGTCATCGTGGGCAAGGGACTCACCTTCGACGCCGGGGGCATCTCACTCAAGCCGGCAGCAGCCATGGATGAGATGAAATACGATATGTGCGGCGGTGCCAGTGTGCTCGGCACCGTGGCCGCATGCACGGAACTGGATCTGCCTGTCAATATGGTCGGAATTGTTCCGGCATCAGAGAACCTGCCCGACGGAGACGCCAACAAACCCGGCGATATCGTCACCAGCATGTCCGGACAAACCATCGAGGTGCTAAACACAGATGCCGAGGGCCGCCTGATCCTCTGCGATGCACTCACTTATGCGGAGAAATACAATCCTGCTGCGGTAATTGACATCGCCACCCTGACAGGTGCCTGCATCATCGCCCTGGGCGCCCATGCTTCAGGCCTGCTGAGCAACGACGACGCCCTGGCCGGGGAGATCCTGGCCGCGGGGGTTAGAACCGGTGACCGCGCCTGGCGTCTTCCCCTCTGGGACGATTATCAGGAACAGCTGGACAGCAACTTTGCCGACATGGCCAATATCGGCGGAAAAGGCGCGGGAACAATAACCGCCGCCTGCTTTCTGTCCAGGTTTACCGGCAAGTTCAAGTGGGCCCATCTGGATATCGCGGGGACTGCCTGGAAATCCGGCTCGAAAAAAGGCGCCACGGGTCGGCCGGTGCAGCTACTGACCCAGATCCTGCTGGCGAGGTGCGGGCAGGACAAATTGTGACCCGGATCGATTTCTACATTCTCTCAGACGGAGCCCGTGGCGACCGGTTCGGCCTGGCCTGCAGGCTGGCGGAAAAGGCCTGGCAACAGGGACGCCGTGTCTATCTGCACACAGGTTCGAAAAGCGAATCCAGCCACCTGGACAAGTTGCTCTGGACTCATCGCGATGGCAGCTTCCTGCCCCACGGCCTGCTCGGAGAGGTGGATGCTACGCTCAACCCTATCCTGATCGGGCACACCGACGATGCGGGTGACGAACACGACGTCTTGATCAACCTGGCCGCAGAGGTGCCGACCTTCTTCAGTCGTTTTGACAGGCTTGCCGAACCGCTGGACAGCGAACCTCAGATCCGCCATGCCGGCAGGGATCGCTACCGTTTCTACCGCGACAGGGGTTACACTCTTAACAGCCACGATATAACAAGATGAACTATCAGAAAGAAAAAACGACATCCATAGACCCGGGTTCCGGCACTCGGCCTGCCGATGATGGGGTACGGGACAGACCGTTGGCCTTTGCCGATGGCGGCATCCCAATCCTGCAGGATATCGTGACATCCGCTGCGCCGGGTGAATTTGATCTGGATGACATCCTACCCGAGCGGATTCCCGAGTATGATCCCAACTCCCGGATAGAGGACATCGAGCGGGTGGTTCAGAGGGTATCGGAAAGCGCGACCGAAAGGATCATCCGAAAGCTTGAACCCCGGATCCGGAAAGAAGTGGAAAAAGCCGTAAGGTCTGCCCTTCTGGGGTTCGAAGAGGCGGACACCACCACCGGGGAAACCGAATAACCCGCGTATTGGAAAACGGCCGTTTACACACGCTCACCCTTCCACAGTGACGGTGTCGACTTTCTGGAATCCTCTTGGCAGCTTGTTCCCGCGCCGCCCTCTTTCACCCTCATAGCTGTCCAGATCCCTGGCTTTCAGATTGATATGGCGTTTGCCCGAGTACGCGATCAGAGTACCTCCCTGAGGTACGCAGGAGACGGCAACCACGAATTCCTCCCGTGCCTCCACCCGCTTTGCTGGGATGCCGATGATCTTGTTGCCCTTCCCCCGGCTGAGTGCGGGCAGTTGGGAGGCCGGGAACACCAGCATGCGGCCTTCATTGCTGATGGCGACAACCCGGTCCGTTGAAGGATCATTAACCCGTGAGGGTGTAAGCACCCGCGCACCCCTGGGCAGATTGAGCAGGGACTTGCCCGCCTTGTTCTTGGTCAGCAGATCTTTCAACTGGATCAGGAAACCGTAGCCCGCATCTGACGCCGCCAGGAGCCATTGGTCAGGATCACCGCCCAGAACCGAGATGAAGGTCGACCCGGCCGGTGGGGCCAAACGGCCCGTCAGGGGCTCCCCCTGACTGCGTGCCGAAGGCAGAGTGTGAGCCTGCACGGAGTAGCTGCGCCCGCTGCTGTCGAGAAAAACCACCGACTGGTTGCTGCGCATTCTCGCCATGTCGAGAAATCTGTCCCCGGCTCGGTAGTTGAGTCCGGCGGGGTCTATGTCATGGCCCTTGGCGGACCTCGCCCAACCCTTTTCGGAAAGCACCACCGTTACCGGTTCGCTGGGTGCCAGCTCCAATTCGTTAAATGCCTCAGCCGTCCAACGTGATACGATCGGCGAGCGACGCTCGTCGCCGTACTCTTTGGCATCGGCCTGAATCTCTTTGCGGATCAGGGTCTTCATGCGCTGACGCGATCCCAGGGTTTTCTCCAGCCAATCCCTGTCCCGGGCCAGCGTGTCCTGCTCCGAGCGAATCTTCATCTCCTCCAGCCGCGCCAGCTGGCGAAGCTTGGTGTCGAGCACATAATTCGCCTGCACCTCGGTCAGCCCAAAGCGTTCCATGAGCACCGGCAGAGGCTCGTCTTCGCTGCGAATGATACGGATCACCTCATCGATATTCAGATAGGCGATCAGCAGACCGTCCAGCAGGTGCAGCCGGTCCCGCACCTTGCCAAGGCGGTGCTCCAGACGACGGCGGACTGTCTCGTAGCGGAATTTCAGCCACTCCTCGAGCAGGCCCCGCAGATTCTTCACCTGGGGGCGGCCGTTGAGCCCGATGACATTCATATTGACCCGGTAACTGCGCTCCAGATCGGTGGTGGCGAAAAGGTGGGACATCAGCCGTTCCACATCGATACGGTTGGAGCGCGGCACGATTACCAGCCGGGTCGGATTCTCGTGGTCGGACTCGTCCCGCAGGTCCTCCACCATGGGCAGCTTCCTGGCCTGCATCTGCTGGGATATCTGCTCGAGCACCTTGGCACCGGACACCTGATGGGGCAGCGCGCTGATCACGATGTCTCCCCGCTCACGCTCGTAGCTTGCCCGCATCCTCACACTGCCGCTGCCGCTGCGGTAAATCTTCAGCAGTTCATCCCGGGGAGTGATGATCTCCGCCTCGGTGGGGTAATCAGGCCCCTTGATGTGCTCACACAGTTCCTCCAGGGTGCTCTTAGGGTTGTCCAGCAGCCGGATGCAGGCACTCGCCACCTCCAGCAGATTGTGGGGCGGGACGTCGGTGGCCATTCCCACCGCGATACCGGATGTACCGTTGAGCAGCAGATTCGGCAGTCGTGCGGGGAGCATCCGGGGCTCTTCCAGGGTCCCGTCGAAATTGGGAGCCCATTCCACGGTTCCCTGGCCAAGCTCCGAGAGCAGCACCTTGGCATAACGGGTAAGGCGAGCCTCGGTATAGCGCATTGCGGCGAAAGACTTGGGATCATCCGGGGATCCCCAGTTCCCCTGTCCGTCCACAAGGGGGTAGCGATAGGAGAAGGGCTGGGCCATCAGCACCATCGCCTCGTAGCAGGCGGTATCGCCATGGGGGTGAAACTTACCCAGCACATCGCCCACGGTCCGGGCCGATTTCTTGTGCTTGGAGGCGGCGGAAAGCCCCAGCTCTGACATGGCATAAACGATGCGCCGCTGCACAGGCTTGAGGCCGTCCCCGATATGGGGCAATGCGCGGTCCAGAATCACGTACATGGAGTAGTCCAGGTACGCCTTCTCGCTGAAGAGCTTCAGCGGCATCCGTTCGATGCCTTCCAGACTTTGGTCGATTCCGTTGCTCATTGGGTTTGGGCTGCTCTATTGGGAAATGCGGAGAGGTCTGTCACTCATGGGCAATCGGCTTCTCGGAAAACAGAAAATCCTTCAACTCCTTGTCAAACGCCGGGTCCTGCCTTCGGATCCACTCCAACACCATTGCCGCGTGTTCCTTTTCCTCATCCCTGTTGTGCGCCAGTATTGCCTTGAGTTGTGTATTCTTGCAGGCATCTACCCGCTGGTTGTACCAGTCGACCGCCTCGAGTTCCTCCATCAGCGAGACGATTGCCCGGTGCATGTCCCTGGTCTCGTCACTGAGTTCGTCGATGGGTTCATGGTAGCCTTCGTTGGACATGGTTGCTTACCTCGTAACATGAAGTTCAGAAAAATCGCGGCGGGGAAACGGGTCGTGGAACCCCTGCGGTCACGGGAGCGTATCATATCGGTTCCCAGTTCACTTCGGAACACATCATGGTATTGCTTTACTACGCCAATGACAGAGACCCGGCCCTTTGGATCGACGCACTGAAAGCTGCCGGGCCCGAGATCGAGATCCGGCAATGGCCTGATACCGGGCCTGGGGAGGAAATTGCCTATGCCCTCCTTTGGAACCCCCCACAGGAACTGTTTCGCAGCTTATCCGGCCTCAAGGTCGTCTTTTCCCTTGGTGCAGGTGTGGACCATCTGCTGCGGGCCCCGGGACTGCCCCCGGGGCTGCCCCTGGTGCGGGTGGCCGAGCCCGACCTGACCAGCAGGATGAGCGAGTACGTGGTCCTGCAAGTGCTGATGCATCACCGCCGCCAGCGTGCCTATGATGAGTTACAGAGGCATCGGGAATGGCGCCCGCTGCCGCAACGCGCCGCCGCTCAGGTAAGGGTGGGCGTGATGGGCCTGGGGGTCCTGGGACGAGATGCGGCAGCCAAGCTGCGCACCCTCGGTTTCCAGGTGGCCGGCTGGAGCAGAACAGCAAAAAGCCTGGAGGGCATCGAATGCTTTGCGGGCGATTCCGGACTGGTGCCTTTTCTCAATTGCAGTGAAATCCTGGTCTGCCTGCTACCGGTCACAGAGCATACCAGGGGCATCCTGAATCGCAGCCTGTTTGATGAACTCGCCGCTGGAGAGACCGGGCCGGTGCTGATCAATGCGGGCCGTGGCGCCCTGCAGGTGGAAGAAGATATTATTGCGGCACTGGAAACGGGTACCCTAAGGGCGGCAACACTGGATACCTTCGTTCGGGAGCCCCTGCCGCCCGAAAGCCCGCTTTGGTCCCACCCCGACATTACAGTGACGCCGCATATTGCCGCCACGAGCGACCCCGGTGCCATCGCGGATTTCGTGATCGGGCAGATCAGGCGTTTCGAATCAGGAGGCAAGCTGGAAAGCCTGGTTGACCGGGATCGCGGCTACTAATCAAGCAGAAGATCGCACCGGCAGGCGTCGCAGGGGGGGTCATCGCCCCCCGGAGTATTCCGGGTACTTGATGGCCCTGAGAATATCTTCCCTGTCTCTGATCCCCAATTCGTTCTCCACGAAGCAGAAGTAATGCTTCCAGATATCATACCGGTAGGGTTTGCTGCCGCTTTCCCGGATCGGGCGCCATTTGGGATTGCGGGCCACCTGGAATTTCCCCCTTCCAGTGCCGTAGCCATAAGTCTTGTAGGCTTTATCGTTGCAGAGCATACCCTCGAACATCACGTTGCTGCCTCCCGATGCGGAGCGGATGAGCAGCGTGTAACGGATGACACCGTCATCACCCAGTTTCAATGACTCTGAGTCCAGGAAATAGCTGAACCTGGAGCCAGGGTAATCAAGACGCAGATCGACCAGGTTTTCGTCCCGTGGAAATGACGGCAAAGCCGCCCCCCCTTCCTTCCATGGTTCGTCTTCAATGTACTCGCGTTCAGTTTTGTGGGGATCATCAAAACTCCAGTTGCCTGCGGCATGCAGGCCACCCGGCAAAAAGAACAGACTCAGCAGCAGTATGATAAGCCCTTCGTGCCTGATGTTGATTCCCATCAAATCTCCGCCAGATCGCCGTTTTGCTGCAGCCAGTCGCGCCGGTCCGAGGAACGCTTCTTGGCAAGCAACATATCCATGACCCGATGACTGTCATCACCCTGATCGACAGTCAATTGCACCAGCCGGCGGGTATCAGGATTAATAGTGGTCACCCGCAGCTGATTGGGATTCATCTCCCCAAGCCCCTTGAACCGCTGCACGCTGATCTTTCCCTTGATCTTCTCGGCAGCGATGCGGTCCAAAACCCCCTGCTTCTCCGAATCATCCAGGGCATAGAATATGTGCTTTCCCACATCGATACGGTAAAGCGGGGGCATGGCAACATAGACATGTCCCTCCTCGACGAGTTTCCTGAAGTGACGCAGAAACAGGGCGCACAACAAGGTGGCGATATGCGCTCCGTCGGAATCCGCATCGGCCAGGATACAGGTCTTGTCGAACCTAAGACGACTCAGATCATCCGAGCCCGGTTCCACCCCGATGGCCACGGAGATGTCGTGCACCTCCTGGGAAGCCAGCACCTCGGCGGAGTCCACTTCCCAGGTGTTCAGGATCTTGCCCCGCAGGGGCATGATCGCCTGAAACTCCCGGTCACGCGCCATTTTGGCAGAACCCCCGGCGGAATCGCCCTCCACCAGGAAGAGTTCTGTGCGCCGGGGGTCCATGGAACTGCAGTCCGCCAGCTTTCCGGGCAGCGCGGGACCCTGGGACACCTTTTTTCGCTGAACCTTGCGCCCCGCGCGCAACCGGCTCTGGGCTGCGTTGATGGCCAGTTCGGCAATCTGTTCACCGGCCCCTGTATTCTGATTTAGCCACAGGCTGAAGGCATCCTTGACCACGCCGGAGACGAAAGCGGCACACTCCCGGGAAGAGAGGCGCTCCTTTGTCTGGCCAGAAAACTGTGGTTCAGACAGCTTCACCGACAGGACGTAGCAACACCGCCCCCAGACATCCTCCGGGGTTAACCTGACCCCCCGCGGCATCAGATTTCGAAACTCGCAAAACTCCCGGACCGCCTCTGTCAGGCCGGACCGCAGACCGTTGACATGGGTGCCGCCGAGGGTTGTGGGTATCAGGTTAACGTAACTTTCGGAAACCACCTCCCCGCCTTCCGCCAGCCATCCCACTGCCCAGTCCGCAGTCTCGGTGTTGCCTTCCATGGAGCCCACGAAAGGTTCCGACGGAACCAGCGCAGCATCCTGCAACCTGTCCAGGAGATAGTCCTTCAAGCCATCCTGATAGTGCCAGTGCCACTCCTCGCCACCGGCCTCGTCCCGCAAATGCACCTTGAGCCCGGGACACAACACCGCCTTGGCCCGGAGCACGTAAAGCAGACGTTGGATGGAAAACCGATTCGAATCGAAATAGCTGGGGTCAGGCCAGAAACGCAGCGTGGTGCCGGTGTTGTTCCTGCCGACCTTGCCGGTCCTCTCCAGTTCTGACGCCTTGACGCCATTGGCGAATGCCATGTTGTATTCGCCTCCGTCGCGCCTCACCCAGACCTCCAGGTGCTTGGAAAGGGCGTTAACCACCGACACCCCCACGCCGTGTAATCCCCCGGAAAAGCGGTAGTTCTTACCGGAGAACTTCCCGCCTGCATGCAACTTGGTGAGGATCACCTCCACACCGGGCATTTTTTGCTTCGGGTGAATATCCACCGGCATACCGCGGCCGTCGTCCACCACCTGCAGGGAGCCGTCTTTGAACAGGGTTACATCGATCAGGGAGGCATGGCCGGCCACCGCCTCGTCCACACTGTTATCAATGACTTCCTGGGCCAGGTGATTGGGACGGCTGGTGTCGGTGTACATGCCGGGGCGCTTGCGCACCGGTTCAAGGCCGCTGAGAACCTCGATATCGGAGGCGTCGTAGGAGATGCTCATGCTGCGATAACCAAGGGATGACAAGCAGGATTATTTCCCGGGGAATTGAAAGCGGCATTCTAACACGCTGTTCCCGGCGGGAAGTGTCCTTTGGCACGCAACCATAAAAAAACCCCGTACGAGACGGGGTCCAATGCTTCTTCTTACGGTCTTGTTATTAGCTGCTAATCCCGCAACTCCCTGTTTCAACCAAGCCTACTGGAATCTGTGCGGTGCTGAATGACAAGTCAACCTGCCTAATGTTTCTAAGCAGATTCCGTTCCAGAAATAATTACTTTATTCTTTTCAGAAAGTTAAACACGGCTTACTTACTCCGGGCACTACCCCTTGTAAAAAAACCTGACAGCATTCCAGGTTTGATAGGGTGATTAGGTTTGACCACCGTTGATCCCGTGGGGTAGTTTTAGCCGATATCATGGCTTACGAAGAATTTTACTAGAGAGCGACCCTCCCTTGACCGAGAAAAACATCAAGTCACCTTCCTTCGAGGAGGCTCTTACTGAGCTGGAGTCCCTTGTGGAAACACTGGAGCACGGAGAACTCTCACTCGAAGAATCACTGAAGACCTTCGAGCGGGGCGTCAAGCTGACAAGAACCTGCCAGGACGCGTTAAAACAGGCCGAGCAGAAGATCCAGATTCTCTCGGGCAAAGAAAGCGGCGAGGCATTGGAACCTTTCAATCATGACGGCTGAAGCCGCCCTGAGAAAGTACCTGAAAGCGTCGCAAAGCAGGATTGAGGTGGAACTGGACCGGGTATTGCCCCAGGCCACCACCCAGCCGGAGCGCCTCCATGCCGCCATGAGATACGTCACGCTGGCGGGCGGAAAACGGGTAAGGGCGGTGCTGGTTTACGCCGCCGGGCAGGCCTTGAATCTGTCCCCGGAGACGTTGGCTGCGCCTGCCTGCGCCGTGGAACTGATACATGCCTACTCCCTGGTCCACGACGATCTGCCTGCGATGGATAACGACCGGCTCCGGCGCGGCAAACCCACCTGCCACATCAAATTTGACGAAGCAACCGCCATTCTCACCGGGGACTCCCTGCAATCCCTGGCTTTCAAGGTGCTTTGTAAAGGTCAACCTTTGCAAACCCATGCTGACAAACGCATGGAGATGGTCGAAACCCTTGCCGTGGCCAGCGGTTCCCGAGGTATGGCCGGTGGCCAGGCCATGGACCTGGAGGCGGTCGGCAGGGAACTCAACCTGGCGCAGCTGGAAAACATGCACATTCACAAGACCGGTGCCCTGATCCGTGCCAGCGTGCGCCTCGGCGTCCTGTCCGCACCGGAATGCGATGCCGACAAGGCACGGGCCATGGATCACTATGCGAAATGCATAGGACTGGCATTTCAGGTACAGGACGACATTCTGGACGTCAGCGGGGATACCGAAACCCTGGGCAAGACCGGAGGCAAGGACCAGGCCAGCCATAAACCTACCTACACCTCTCTGCTGGGCCTGGAAGACGCGCGCAGAATGGCCCAGCGCCTGTGCGACGAAGCCACCAAGAGCCTCGAAGACCTGGATGAGAAGGCCGATACCCTGCGCTGGCTGGCCGACTACATCGTGAAGCGCTCGCACTGATCCGGTACATTTACTCCCCCTGCTCCCGCCTCGATACGTACAGATTTTGAATCCCAAACAGGAAAGTCCGATCCCAATCGCACATCGATGGTTAATCGTTGTGCTGATCGCCCTGGTGTGGTTCGTCATGCTCGGTTACCGGGACCTGATGGGGCCGGATGAAGGGCGCTATGCCGAAATTCCCCGCGAGATGGTGGACTCGGGTGACTGGATCACCCCCAGGCTGAACGGGTTCAAATACTTTGAAAAGCCGGCCTTTCAGTACTGGATGACGGCGGCAGGCTTCGCGATTTTCGGCGAAAGCAATGCCAGTGCGCGTCTCTGGGTGGCCTTGATCTCCTTTCTCGGGGCACTGTGGGTGATGTATGTCGGGGGCCGACTTTGGGGGGTACGGGCCGGTCTCTATGGCTTTTTGATGCTTGCGAGCAGCCTGTTGTATTACGCCCTGGGGCATAACATCACGCTGGACATGACAGTGGGTGTTTTTCTGGCGGGGGGAATCGGCTCCCTGCTGATCGCCCAGACCAGACGGCACGATCCGGGACGTGTGCGCAACTGGATGCTGCTCGGATGGGCGATGCTCGCCCTTGCAACCCTGACAAAGGGGTTGATCGGCGTCGTGCTTCCCGGCGGTGTGGTGCTCATCTACAGCCTCTGGCAGCGTGACTGGGCCCTTTGGCGGCATCTGCACCTGGGGAAGGGAATCCTGGTGTTCCTGGGAATCACGGCGCCCTGGTTCATCGCGGTGAGCCTGGCAAATCCGGAGTTTCCGGAGTTTTTCTTCATCCACGAGCACTTTGACCGCTATACATCCACGGTGCACAAGAGAGAGCAGCCTGCCTGGTATTTTCTGCCGATTCTGCTGGCCGGCATGGCCCCCTGGATCAACCGGGGGGTCGCTGCCCTGGCGAGGCCTGGATTCAGGGTTCGATCAGGGCCTTCGGAAGATTTCGATCCAGTGCGGTTTCTGTGGGTTTATGCGTTGTTCGTTCTGTTCTTCTTCTCCCTGGGCAGTTCCAAGCTGGCAGGCTACATCCTTCCCATGTTTCCGGCGATAGCCCTGCTGGCGGGCCGAAAGATGGCGGATCGTCCGACCCCGGGCATCGATGCCTGGGCCATGCTGACAACCTGTGCGCTCCTGCTGATCGCCGCACCCCTGGTGGATCTGGCGGCTTCCGAACGCACCCCCGCTGAGCTCTTGCGGCAGTTCCGCCCCTGGATGCTGGCCGCATCGCTGGTGTCGCTGACGGGGTTCCTGATCATGCGCCGCAGGGGAATGGCCGTACATTGGCGCATCACCGTCATGGCCTTCTCCGCCCTGTTGACGTTTCAGGTAATGAACTGGGGGTTTCAGGTTCTGGGGGAATCCCGTTCCAGCCGCCCCCTGGCGGATGCCATAAGGCCTTACACAAGCGAGGGCGCCCCTGTATACAACCTGGGAGTATTCCATAGATCACTCCCTTTCTATCTGAAACAACCGGTATATCTGGCAATGACGAAAAGTGAATTGCAGCTGGGGATAGAACAGGAACCGGAAAAATGGATTCCCGACTGGCCCGCCTTCCAGGCGAAGTGGGAAGCCGAGGAACAGGCCGTGGCAGTTATGAGGCGCGACGATTTTCCTTCATACCTCAACCAGGGTCTTTCGGGACGGGTGGTATACCGGGACACCCGTCAGTTGGCCGTGGTAAAGCAATAGCACTTTCCGTTTCGATTAATTGATCGCCGGTGGCCCCAAGGCACACCACTGCTTGCAGGGTAACTTGCGTACCTTCATAATCTGCGGCACTCTCCGGAGTGCGCGGGAACCCGCAAAATACCTGAAATATTGTCGGTTTATCCGGCATGGGCATTCGATTAGCCTGTCGCCAACAACCCTAAACCTACGGAAAACTGCCCCGACGGCAGTATCACCGGACCATGAAAGCAACAAAACACGTGGAAACACAGTCTGAAATAGAGGATGTCCAGAGCAGCAAGGACACCCGGCAGATCGCCATCAACAAGGTGGGGATCAAGGACATCCGACACCCCGTCAGGGTTAAGGATAGAAGTGACGGATATCAGCACACCGTCGCCAACTTCAACATGTACGTGAACCTGCCCCACAATTTCAAGGGTACGCACATGTCCAGGTTCGTGGAGATCCTCAACGCCCACGACAAGGAGATCAGCGTCGAATCCTTCAAGGGCATGCTCTCGGAGATGGCCGAACGACTCGAGGCGAATTCCGGTCATATCGAGATGAATTTTCCCTATTTCATCAACAAGCAGGCCCCGATATCCAAAGTCAAGAGCCTCATGGACTACGAGGTCACCCTGATAGGCGAGATTCACAAGGGTCGGCCCAGCATGATGATAAAGGTGGTGGTGCCGGTAACCAGCCTTTGCCCCTGTTCAAAAAAGATCTCTGACCGCGGCGCCCACAATCAGCGCTCCCATGTCACCGTACAGGTGCGCACGAGCGGTTTCGTCTGGATCGAGGAGATCATTGAGCTGGTTGAAAGCGAGGCTTCGTGCCAGCTCTACGGGTTGCTGAAGAGGCCCGATGAAAAGTATGTCACGGAGCATGCCTATGACAATCCGAAATTCGTGGAAGACATGGTGCGGGATATGGCCGTGCGCCTTAACCGGGACATGCGGTTCAGCGCCTACGTCGTGGAATCGGAGAACTTCGAATCCATTCACAATCACTCGGCGTATGCCCTGATCGAAAAGGACAAGGAAGCACCGGAAGATTAGCGCGGCACAGCTTCGGGAGCACCAGGCCCTAGGGGCAACAGGCGTCAGGATTGAATCAGAATTTGCTTCTCAGCAGGAGCATATTTCCCTGGTGATTCATCTCCACGCGATTCAGAAAACTCATGCCCAAAAGCACGTGCCTGGGTGAACCGCCTTCCAGCACCACGCCGTTAACATTGCTGAGTTCGATATCCCCCACCCGCACCCGCGCCAGGGTCACCCTGTAAGCATTGGCAACCCCTGAAGCCGTCTGCACGTTCGTCTTCTTGTCTTTTCGGCGGAACGCTATCCCCAGTCGCGTGGCCTCGACCGAACTCAAGGCCACCAGGGTGGCGCCGGTGTCCACCAGCATTTCGGTGTTCCGGCCGTTGATGCTGCCTGTGGTCAGGTAGCCGCCGCTCGAATCCTGCCAGATCTTGACCTCCCTGTCCTGCGGTTCGGCAAAAGCACCGCCGGAATGGCGGCCCAGGCGATACTCGCCGCGTCTGCCGTCGACCTCGATGACCGCCTTCTTGGCGTTCGCGGATATCAGGATCAGCCCATGGGGACCCTCCTGACCTTCGCGCAGCAGGTGATTCGTACCGTTGATCTGAAGCATCGCTTTACCGTTGAACAACGCCAACACCCGAAACGGCACGGCAGCCTCGAGATATGCCGCCGCCACGCACATCACCAGCGAAAAGGCCGCCAGCTTCATCGGGGTCGCTCTTTTCATCCGGCCTTCCCTCTATAACAAGTTCTCACAGGATTGAAATCAAGTGTGCCGTCAGTTGTATCGTCAGAAAGCCGAATACGCCGGCAAGCAGGTCATCCAGCATGATCCCCGTACCGCCCGGCACCCTGCGGTCGAGCCAGCCAATGGGCCAGGGTTTGAGGATGTCGAAGAACCTGAACAACCCGAATCCCGCCAGCAGCCAGACCCAGCCGTCCGGAAGCAGCCAAAGGGTGACGAGCAGGCCCACCCACTCATCCCACACAATGCCTCCGGGATCGTGGAGTCCCATCTCCCTGGCAGTCACACCGCAGAGCCAGATCCCGAGGAGGAACAGACCGACCACGATGGTCAGGTAGATCCCCGGATCAAGGGGCCGCATCAACAGATAGAGGGGTATCGCGGCAATCGTACCCAGGGTTCCGGGGGCAATGGGTGAAAGTCCGGATCCCAGCCCGTAGGCCAGCAGATGAATGGGATTAGACCAGCGAAAGACCCTGTCAGGGAGTCCCGAAATGTTCGTATCCCCCCACCATGCCTTTGAGCAGATCCCCCGACACACCCTGGCAACGTATACCAGGTTGCTTCTCGATCTCACCGATCCAGCTGAACCCGCAACCAAGCCGATGCATCTCCGCCTCGATTTTCCCGGTCAGTTGCGGACGCGCTGTAAAGCAGAGTTCGTAGTCATCCCCGCCTGTCAGGGGTATCGACCAGTCCCCCGTTTCCTTGATGTGCGCGGCCACCGCCCCGGACAGGGGCAGCAGGTCCGTATAAATATGGGCGCCCACGCCGCTTTGTGAACAGATATGCCCAAGATCTGCCATCAGCCCGTCGGAGATGTCTATGGCCGCGCGCGCCAGACCCGCCAGTGCACGGCCTTCATCAATGCGTGGCAAAGGTCGGTGGAGACGGTCTGCGAGTGCCCTGTCTATCCCCACTGCGGAACCGACTCCAGCACTGAGCTTGAGGGCAAGAGCGGCATCGCCCAGCGACCCGGTGATCCCGATCCTGTCCCCGGGACAGGCCCGGTCACGTCTCAACACCCTGGCCGGATCGGCAAAACCGTGCACCTGGACGGTTATGGTCAAAGGCCCCCGGGTCGTGTCGCCCCCGACCAGCTGTACACCGAATCTTTCGGCCAGGGCTGTGAATCCGGCACTGAATGCCTCCAGCCAGGCTGTATCGCTTTCGGGCAGGGTCAGCGCCAGGGTAGCCCAGGCTGGGGTGGCCCCGGCCGCGGCCAGATCGCTGAGGTTGACCGCCAGCGCTTTGTGGCCCAGGGCTTCAGGGTCGGTGCGTGCCAGGAAATGGATACCCTCCACCAGGGTATCGATACTTACTGCGAGAAGTTGGCCCCGGGGTACCTGCAGCAGGGCGCAGTCATCCCCCACGCCGAGGACGACATCCTCACGGGGGCCGCCGGTATGGGAGAAATAGGTTTCAATGAGTTCAAATTCGGACGCAGCCATGCGCGGAGCATAGCATGGGGAAAAGGGGGCACCCCTGTTCTTCAGCGGGTTTCAGACTCCCGGACTGTCTGGGCCAGTCTGTCCAGCACTCCGTTGACATAGCGGTGCCCCTGCTCGGCACCGAACACCTTGGCGAGTTCAACCGCCTCGTTGATCACCACCTTGTAGGGCACCTCCAGATGATGGATCAGCTCAAAGGCCCCGAGGCGCAGTATGGCCCGCTCAACGGGATCGACACTTTCGATGGACCGGTCCAGGCAGGTCCCAAGACCCTTGTCCAGTTCATCGAGATGCGAGGGAACACCCTGAACCAGTCGGTCGAAATAGGCGGCGTCGAACTCACTCTTATCCTGTTCAGACAGGAACTGCCCGCGGATCTCCCGGACATCCTGACCGGTCATCTGCCATTGGTATATGGCCTGAACCGCGTGCTGACGGGCGCCGCTCTTCTTTCGACTCATCAGGCCAGCTGCCGCAGCAGGTTGACCATCTCTATGGCGGACATGGCCGCCTCCGCCCCCTTGTTGCCCGCCTTGGTGCCGGCCCTTTCAATGGCCTGTTCTATGGTATCTACGGTGAGCACGCCAAACGCAATGGGCATACCGTGCTTCAGGCTTACATGGGCCATTCCCTTGACACATTCCCCCGCCACGTACTCGAAATGGGGGGTTCCTCCGCGGATCACGGCACCCAGCGCCACGATGGCGTCATAGTCGCCCTTGCCGGCGATCTTTTCCAGGACAAGGGGCATCTCGAAGGCACCCGGGACTCTGACAACGGTAATGTCGGCCTCGGCGGCACCATGACGCTTCAGTGTATCCAGTGCCCCAGAAAGCAGACTTTCGACCACGAAGCTGTTGAACCTGGAAACCACCAGGCAGAAACGGGCATCCTTAACGCCTAAAACACCCACGATCTCTTTTACGGACATATCGTAATCCCTCAGTGTGTCAGTTCTTATTCCGATCCGGCTGGCTCAACGGCACTCCACGTACTCTACCACCTCCAGGTCGAAGCCGGAGATGCCATGCATGCTCTTGGGTGCGCTCAATACGCGCATCTTGTGCACTTCCAGATCCGACAATATCTGGGCGCCGATACCATAGGTGCGAAGATTCTTGCGCCTGTCCCCGGCGACGGGCAGATAGCCCGGCATAACCGAATCCTCATTGTCCTTGGAGTGAAATGCGCGCATGCGCTGGATGATCTCCCTGGTGGAGTCGTGGTTCCGCAGTACCACGATCACCCCGCCCCCCTCTTCGGAAATCTGCCGCATGGCGTTCTTGAGGGGCCAGCCGCATATGTCATGGGTGGTGGCGAACAGGTCGCAGAGACTGCTCTGCACGTGCACCCGAACCAAAACAGGCTCCCGCGGATCGATCTCACCCAGCACCAACGCCAGGTGAAGCTCGCTGTCGATACTGTCCTGGTAGGCGAAAAGCCGGAATTCGCCGTACTCCGTGGGCAGTGTGCATGAACTCACCCTTTCCACCGTCTTCTCGTGACGCACCCGGTACTGAATGAGATCCGCAATGGTCCCGATCTTCAGCCCATGCTCACCCGCAAACTTCTCCAGGTCCGGCCGGCGGGCCATGGACCCGTCTTCGTTGAGTATCTCGACAATCGCCGCCGCCGGAGGGCGCCCCGCAAGCCGAGCAAGATCGCAACCGGCTTCGGTGTGACCGGCGCGCACCAGCACACCCCCAGGCTGGGCCATGAGAGGAAAGATGTGACCGGGCTGCACAAGATCCTGGGGCCTGGCATCGGCCTTGACCGCCGCCAGGATGGTCGTCGCCCGGTCCCTTGCCGAGATTCCGGTGGTAACCCCCTGCGCGGCCTCTATGGAAACGGTGAAGTTCGTAGTATGGGCGGATTCATTGAATCCCACCATCAGGGGCAGACGCAGCTGTTCACAATGTTCCCTGGTGAGGGTGAGGCAGATGAGGCCACGGCCGAAGCGGGCCATGAAGTTGATGGCCTCCGGCGTGATCTTGTCCGCCGCCATGATCAGATCGCCCTCGTTTTCACGTTCCTCGTCATCCATGATCACGACCATCCGGCCGCGTCTCAAATCATTAATAATCTCTTCGATACTGTTTAGTTCCATGACACTGCTTTGACTGATGTATTTAAAAATGCGGAAAACATTATATGCTAAAACATTGGCTCGGGCGTGTTGGGGCCTGTTAAAACTTCATTGACGAAGGAACCCGGTCCTCGCCAACAGCTCAAGCGTCACCCCTTCCCGGGGTGACTGCGCAACCTGGTCGCCGAGCATCAACCGCTCCAGGTAGCGGGCGAGCAGATCAACCTCCAGATTGACAATATCACCGGAGCGGCGCTCGGACATGGCAGTCTCCCTGAGCGTGTGGGGCACCAGGTTCAATTCGAACACGGCGCCCTCCACGGCATTGACGGTCAGGCTGATCCCGTCCACACAAATGGATCCCTTCCTGGCGATATATCGGGCCAGTTCCCCGGGTGCCTCGATACGGTAGCGTATCGAGCGTGCATCCTTCCGCCGCTCGAGCACCCGCCCCACGCCATCCACATGGCCGCTCACCAGGTGTCCTCCCAGGGGCGTGCTCAGCGTCAACGCTTTTTCCAGGTTGACGGGGCAGCCCGGCCTCATACCCCCCAACGTTGTCAGGGCCAGGCTCTCTCCGGAGACGTCCGCGACAAAGCCGTCTCCCGGCAGATCGGCCACCGTGAGGCAGACACCGTTGGTGGCAATACTGTCCCCGGATCCGACGTCTGAAAGATCAAGATCTCCCGCGTCGACATGCAGACGGGCATCGCCGCCCCGCGATTCCAGGGCAATCAATGTGCCCACGGCCTGGATGATGCCCGTGAACATACCCCTACCCAGGCTCCCCTAGCACCTTAACCGGGCACCCAAACCAGCAATTTCCGCACGAAAAAGCGGAGTGAGCGGTTACTACGCTTATGTTCCAACGCGACATTGATATCTAAACCTCAGGCTTCAGGGTCAGGCGTATATCCCGCCCGACCATTCGCAGATCCCGGATCTCCAGACCGATCCTGTCCTCCATCCGCCTCAGACCCGGCAGGTGAAGCAGTCCCCTGGCCCCATCCCCCATGATGTGGGGTGCCGCGTAGATGACAAGTTCGTCGACCAGCCCCTCCCTGACTGCCTCACCGGCGAGTGTGGGGCCGGACTCTATCAGCACTTCGTTGATCTGTCGTTGACCCAGATGGCCCAGCAGTGCTTTCAGCGAAACCCGGTTATCTTCCCCCGACAATTCGATCACCTCGACACCTGCCTTCTCGAGAACCTGGCGGCGCTTGGCCTGCTGTTCGCAGCAAACCACCAGGGTGTCTCCCGGCAGACACGTCATCCCGGCATCGGGCGGCATTTCGAGCCTCGGGTCGAGCACCACGCGCAGGGGCTGCGGGACTGCGTCCCGGTCACCGGCATCCCACAGCTGGCCAGCCTCGAGTCGCACATTCAGGGAAGGGTCGTCGGCGATGACTGTACCCAGACCGGTGACGATGGCGTCACTGCGGGCCCGCAGGCGATGTACGTCGGTCCGTGCCGCGGGCCCGGTAATCCAGCGGCTCTCACCGTCGGCCATTGCGGTCCGGCCATCCAGACTCATGGCCAGTTTGCACCGGACATAGGGCCGGCCGGTTCGCATGCGCTTGATGAAACCCGGGTTCAACGCCTCGGCCTGGGCCTCCTGACAGCCGCTCGCCACCCGGATACCGGCCTGCTCCAACGCAGCCAGGCCTTTGCCGGCCACCCGCGGATTCGGATCCTGCATGGCGGCAACCACCCGGCTGACGCCGGCCTGAATCAGGGCCTCTGTGCAGGGAGGAGTCCGACCATGGTGACAACAGGGCTCCAGGGTCACGTAGGCGGTCGCGTCCCGGGCATCGCCACCCGCTGCCTGGATCGCCAGGGGCTCCGCATGGGGCTCCCCCGCCTTTCTGTGAAATCCTTCCCCGATGATCTGCCCGTCACGCACCAGTACGCAGCCGACCCTCGGATTCGGGTGGGTGGTGTAGCGTCCCCGCCGGGCAAGTTGTATCGCCCGGGCCATGTAGCGGTCGTCTGCTGGAGTCACTTCTCGTCGTCACCCAGCAGATCCAGCTGCTGACGGCGCACATCCGGGGACATCTGGCGCTCAAGGCGTTCAATCTCCTCCCTGAAGGCATTGACGTCCTGGAACTTTCTATAAACCGAGGCGAATCGCACGTAGGCCACCTGGTCCAAGCCCCGCAGTTCCTCCATCACCCATTCACCGATCAAGCGGGAGGGTACTTCCCGCTCTCCTGTGGCAAGAATCCTGCGGCGAATCCGGTTGAGCGCATCGTCTATTTCCCCGGTACCAACGGGCCGTTTCTCCAGGGCCCTCGACATACCTGTTGCCAGTCTCTGGTCGTCGAAGGGTACGCGGCTGCCGTCCTGCTTGACCACCCTTGGCATACTCAGTTCGGCGGTTTCGTAGGTTGTGAACCTTTCACCGCAGGCAGTGCAGCGCCGCCGCCGGCGAACCTGGTCGCCTTCGCCGAAGAGTCGGGAATCGATCACTTTGGTGTCCTGGACACCACAGAAGGAGCAGCGCATTTTGAGGGATCAGATTGCGTCAGTCGTTATAAAATCCGACAAGAGATCACTTGTAGACAGGATGCCTGCCGCAGAGATCCAGGGCCTGTCCCTTTACACGCTCAATGACGGACGGATCGCCTTTGGCATCAATAACATCGCACATCCAGCCGGCCAGTTCCCCGGCCTCCTGTTTCCCGATACCCCGGGTGGTGAGCGCCGGCGTGCCTACCCGGATACCGCTGGTTACGAACGGCGACTGGGGGTCGTTGGGTACCGCGTTCATGTTGACGGTGATATTGGCCGCGCCCAGCCAGCCATCCACTTCCTTGCCTGTCAGGCCCGCCTCGATGAAACTCACCAGGAACAGGTGGTCGTCTGTTCCGCCCGAGACCACGTCATAACCCCGATCGATGAATACCCCTGCCATTGCCCGCGCATTGTCCAGAACCTGCTGCTGATACACCTTGAACGCTGGCTCCATCGCCTCCTTGAGCGCCACCGCCTTCGCGGCGATGACATGCATGAGCGGACCGCCCTGGGTACCCGGGAATACCAGGGAGTTGAATTTCTTCTCAAGCTCCGGATTCGCCTTGGCCAGGATCAGCCCCCCCCTGGGGCCTCTCAGGGTCTTGTGGGTGGTGGTGGTCGTCACATCTGCGATCTGCACCGGGCTGGGATAAATACCCGCGGCAATCAGGCCCGCCACGTGTGCCATGTCGACAAAGAAAAAGGCCCCAACCTCGTCGGAGATCCGGCGGAACCTCTCCCAGTCCACGACCCTGGAATAGGCGGAAAACCCCGCCACGATCATCTTGGGGCGATGCTCTTTTGCCAGACGCTCGACCTCCTGGTAATCGATCTCGCCGGTCGCCGGATCGAGTCCGTACTGAACGGCATTGTAGATCTTCCCTGAGAAATTGGGTTTGGCGCCGTGGGTCAGATGCCCGCCATGGGCCAGGCTCATGCCCAGTATGGTATCCCCGGGCAGACAAAGGGCCATGTATACGGCCGCGTTGGCCTGGGAGCCGGAATGGGGCTGCACGTTGACGTAATCGGCGCCGAACAACGCCTTGGCCCGGTCGATGGCCAGCTGTTCCGCCACATCGACAAACTCGCATCCCCCGTAGTAGCGCTTGCCGGGATAGCCTTCAGCGTACTTGTTGGTGAGCACCGAACCCTGGGCCTGCATCACCCGGGGACTGGTATAGTTTTCCGAAGCGATAAGCTCAATATGATCTTCCTGCCGCTGCTCCTCGGCCTGGATAGCCGCCCAGAGCTCGTCATCGTAACCACTGATCTGCATGTCTTTGCTGAACATCGCAATCGCTCCACGGGGAAAAGGGGTTATGTTAACGCGATCGCCGCCAAAATGCCCGTTGTGACGGGATTTCCGGGGACGATCCGCACGATACAAACTTTGATTCAGATAAAGGGGCGCCCCTGATTAGAGGCTCATCTGTTCGATGGATTCGCAGGCCACCCCAGTCACATTGGCCTGCGGCGGTCCCCTGGTCAACCAGGCCTTGAGTCGCCCGATCGCCTCCAGCTCTCCGCATGCCAGCACCTCCACCCGCCCATCCGCAAGGTTGCTGGCCCGGCAAGACAAGCCTAGCAGTTCCGCCTGGTGCCGGGCGGATGCGCGAAAGAAAACCCCCTGCACTTTTCCGGAAACGAAGCAGCGTACGCAGATGGTCTTTGGGGGTTTTTCCATTGGATCAATCCAACCGGAGGCACATCCTCTGGATACTAGCAGGATAAAGGAATTAGTACTTCTTTAGGAGCGGGCTGCGGGAACAGCTCACCTGCCGATGGAGTAGTAGGTAAAACCCCTTCTCCTGAGAAAATCCGGATCGTAGAGATTCCTGCCGTCAAAAATGACAGGCGAATTCAATGCTGTCTTGATCCGATCGAAATCAGGGCTGCGAAACAGCTTCCATTCCGTGGCAACAGCCAGGGCGTCGGCATTCTCCAGCACCGCCTCCGGCGAATCACAAAGCACAAGATCCTGGCGATCACCGTAAATGCGGTGCGTCTCTTCCATAGCCTGAGGATCGAACGCCCGGACATGCGCACCCGCATCCCAAAGAGACTCCATCAGCACCCGGCTGGGCGCCTCGCGCATATCATCGGTATTCGGCTTGAACGAGAGGCCCCAGAGGCCGATCACCTTGCCCTGGAGATCCCCGTCGAAATGATCTCTTATTTTTCTAAACAACACTTCTTTCTGACGGCGGTTGACCGCCTCCACCGCTTCGAGAATCGCCGCAGGATAGTTGTTTTCAACCGCGGATCGCTCAAGTGCCCGGACATCCTTGGGGAAGCAGGAGCCACCGTAGCCGATGCCGGGATAGATGAAATGGTAGCCGATACGCGGGTCTGAACCGATGCCGATGCGCACCTGCTCGATATCGGCACCCACCTTTTCGGCGATATTGGCCAGTTCGTTCATGAAACTGATCTTGGTAGCCAGCATGGCATTCGCCGCATACTTGGTCAGCTCCGCTGAACGGATATCCATCGCAATCAGCCGATCGTGGCTGCGGTTGAAAGGCGCGTACAGGGCCCGCAGCAGTTCCGTGGTCCGGGGATTATCCGTACCAACCACGATACGATCCGGTTTCATGAAATCATCGATGGCATCCCCTTCCTTGAGAAACTCAGGATTGGAGACCACATCGAACTGGAGGTCCTCATGGCCGCGGGTTGCAAGCACTTCACCGACCCGTGCGCGCACCTTGTCCGCGGTGCCCACGGGAACCGTGGACTTATCGATAATGATCTTGTACTCATCCATGTGTTCGCCGATGCTGCCGGCTACCGCCAGGACATACTGCAGGTCGGCAGAGCCGTCCTCATCGGGCGGTGTTCCGACGGCGATGTATTGGAACAGGCCGTGTTCGACGGCATAGGCCACATCTGTGGTGAACTTCAGGCGCCCCGTCGATGCGTTGCTCTTAACCAGCTGCTCCAGGCCCGGCTCATAGATGGGTATCCCGCCGCTGTTGAGCAGTTCGATCTTGCTTTCGTCGATATCGACACAGACTACATCGTTGCCCGTATCGGCCAGGCAGGCCCCGGTTACCAGCCCCACATACCCGGATCCAAAAATTGTTATTCTCATCTGGCATCCATATCTGTTTTACATAGTGTAGCTGTTGGCAGGCCTATATCCCTTCTTTAAGTTGATTCGGCCGCCCGCAGATTTTTCGAGCGTAATGGTAACAGAATCACAACGGGGGTACCCGGCCGCGGTTTTCCCTGTCCCTCTAGTGCAGTAGAATCCCGAGGCGCTTCCTTCCACTCGACCCATCATCAATCCATGCCGACCGCAGCCTCCATCAGATCGTATCTTCACGAACGCCCCTGGCCGCTGTTGCTGGTATGGTCCTGCATTGCCCTGCTTCCCGTTGGGCGAACAGCCGAAATACCGGTGGCTGCCATGGCTGTCTATGCGGGGCCTTTCTGGTACAAAGGGCAAATTCAACCCCTCGCGGGCAGATATCGATCCTTTACCCTAGCCTTCTTCCTCTTCTGGATCCCAATGATTCTGTCTGTTCCTGATGCCGTCGAACCTTCTGAAGCCCTCCGGGTGACCGCTCTCTACCTGCGCTTCTTTTTTGCCGGGCTGTTTATCGTCTGGGCAATCGATTCGCCGGAAAAAAGAGACTTGTTGTTAAAGTTCATCACCTATCTGCTTCTGTTTTGGGTGGCTGACGCGATTTTTCAGTTTTTCGTCGGGTTCAACAGCTTTGGCTACCCGCTGCTGCATCAACTCAGCGGTGTATTCGGGAGACAATTGAAGTTGGGCATCACACTGGCCATCCTGTCGCCCTTTATCATCAGCTGGTCGATCGAACGGTGGCCCAAGTGGGCCTCACTGCTCATCTTCACAAGCATCGTCTTCGTCATTATCGCTGCGGGGACGAGATCGAGCTGGGTTATGTTTGGCGTGGTACTGCTGGCTTATGCGGTTTCCTATCTCCGTGCGCACAGAGAAAAAGCGACAGTCCTGATCTTTGTTGCACTATGTACCGTGGCAGCCACCGCCGCGATCTCCTATAAGTACTTCGATATGGTCTCCAGGCGCGTGGATCAGACACTCCTGCTCTTCTCAGGCGATATGGAAAAGCTCGATACCGCGCTGTCCTATCGCCTTCCCATATGGAATGGTGCGTGGGAAATGATCAAGAACCATCCCGTAAACGGTGTTGGGACAAGAAACTACCGGGATGCCTATTTGGCCCATGTGGAACAGGATGACTATTATGTAGAAATAGACGTGGTGCCCAGCCACCCGCATCAATACCTCCTGGAAATTGCCTCGGAAACGGGACTTATCGGTATTTCCGGCCTTGTATTGTTTTATCTTCTCCTCATCAGGCAATGGAAAGCGGCGTCTCCGCTTAAGCGAAAACAGTCTTTTCCGGTTGCTGTCTCGATGCTGGCATTGTGGTTTCCGATCAATACCCACCTTGCCTTTTATTCATCTGCCGCGGGCCAAACCGTCTGGTGGCTGGCGGCGCTCTATTTTGCCCTTATGAGCATAGCAACCCAAGAAGACGGCAAAACAACGCCTATAATTGAACCTGGCAACTCAACAGACAACCGTGAACGGGGCGCCCCGCGTGACATCTAGTTTGTTCCTGGCCGGTTTGATCCTCCTGCTGGTGTGGTTCCTGGCCCACTACAATTTCTGGCGGCCGATTGCAGACCCGAAACTCCCCAGAATCCTCATGTATCACTCAGTGGAACCGGGTGAAGCAACGGGTATGAACATACCGCCTGAGAGATTCGAACAGCAATTGCTCCAACTGCAAAGACACCTATACACCCCGGTCACCCTCTCGGAGCTGGGCTTCGACCCGACCGTGAATAATCCCCTTGTGATCACGTTCGATGACGGGTTCCGCAACAACTACACCCACGCCTACCCGTTGCTGAAAAAGTACGGATTCAAGGCAACGATCTTCCTGTCCCCGCAGATCGGCGGTATCGAACGGCTGACCCCTGAGAATATCAGGGAAATGAGCGACTCCGGACTCATCGAATTCGGGGGCCATACCATGAACCATATCAATCTCACCACCGTAGACGATGCAACCGCGCGCCGGGAGATAGAGGAGTCCATCGAGACGGTGGCTTCCCTAACGGCAAGCCCCTGCCGCACTTTCGCCTACCCGTTCGGGCGTTATCTGCCCAAGCACAGAGAAATGCTCCGGGATGCGGGAATAGAGATGGCGGTTACCGTCAAGAAACGCATTCGCCCCCTGGGCAACCTGCTGGAGATTCCCCGCCTGAGCGTTCACGGGGCAGCCAACAGGCTCCAGTTTCACCTGATACTGACCCGGGGGCGCTACCGGGTTTGATTAAAAGCCGATTAGTCTTGATCAATCCCCTGCTTTTTTTTCAGTTGTAGCTCATAGAGCTTGGCTTCTTTTAAAAAAGCGTAAAAAGCATTGACCATGCTGCAAATAAAGCCACTCCAGCCATTAAGAAAACTACGTTTCAGTATGTAAGAGCGAAAAAAGGCAAAGGGAAAGGCGAATAATAATTTAATCACCGAGGGGCGTTTGCCGTGGGCAAAGTACTCTTTGGAGCGTAAATCAGAATAGTGATTGTTCTTCAGTAGTTTAATGGCGGTGGATGATTCACCATAGTGATTAATGCAGCCCTTGGCGTTACCAATCTTGCCATCGATATGAATAGCCTCATGGACAGCGTCATCACCATAGCGTCCCTTATCCCGACGAAAAAAACGCGGCTTGGCATTTTTCCGTCGCCAAGGATGATTAGGCTGGAAAAGAAAGCGATCATCAAAGGGGATGTTGAGCCCGTCAGCGATGCTGTTGCTGATGCAGTATGAAATTTCCTGGCTTAATTCAATAGACACCTCCTCATCCGCATCCAGATTCAGTACCCAATCTTGATTGCATAGCGATAAAGCATATTGTTTTTGTTTGGAAAAACCCAGCCAATCTTGGTGCTGGACATGCTCGGTGTATTCGCGAGCAATATCACAGGTGGCATCTGTACTGCCGCTATCAATCACAATGATTTCGGCGAAGTGTTTGACGCTTTCCAGTGCTCTGCGCAGATGGGCTTCTTCATTCAGGGTAATAATATAAACGCTGGCGGGAATGGTATTCATAAGCGGTATCTATATTGATCGGAAGTCACATGATGCTGCAATACGGAATATCGGCCTAAACGCGGATTATCTCTGACTCGCGAGGTGGGATTCAGGTTGAAATCGTCTCGATGGGCAGGATTGCGAACAGCCTGACGGCTTCGGGATACTTGGAGAAAACTGGAAAAATCGTTTTTATGCACTGATTCGGTTACTTCCCATTAAATTTAAAGTCTCACCTGTCCATACGCTAGTCGCTTATTACTGTTTACCAATAACTATTGTGTCCTCAAATTTTCTGCTGCCAGTTCCTGATAAAGACTCAGGGTCTTGTCGAGCATGGACTGCAGGGTGAATTCGTCTGATCGCGGCACCCTCGGCGGCGACCCCAGAAACTCGACGGCCTTCTCCAGCAGACGCTCCGGGTCATGCAGGGGCACGCGGCCCTCTGGAAACAACCTGGCCAGCATCTCTCCCACACCGCCATGATCGTATCCGATAACGGGGATACCCATGCTCAACGCCTCCACCACCGTACGGCCGAAGGATTCGGGTTTGCCGGAGAGTGAGAAGACTAGATCGGAACAGGCGTAGATCTCTTTTATGTCTTCCCTGTGGCCGGTAAAGACAATGTGTTCTTTCAGTCCGAGTTGGGACACGAGACCCTCCAACTCCGCCGCGTAGCGCCGCCTGCGGGGGTCCACACCGCCCACGAGGAGTCCCTGCACTTCAAGCCCCCGGGACCTCAGCGCGTGTATAAGCCGGATAAACTCCTGATGACCCTTCAGCCTGGTCAGCCTCCCGGCGAGCGTCAACACCCGCGCATCCGAAAATCGCGGATTAGCGTCGTACCATGCAGCCTGCCAACCCTGCGCAGGCAGATAGCCGAAGGGAAACGCCTCCCGATCCACCCCTCTGTGTATCAGCCTGATCCGCTCCGGAGCAGTTTGGGGATAATTTTCCCTGATGTAACGGATGACGGTTTCAGACACCGCGATCACCCGTTCACCCCGGGTCATTACAGCGCTGTAAGGGGATACCGAGTAAAGACCGTGAACCGTGGTCACAAGCCGCGGCCGGGATGCCGGGTCCATGCCCCGCCAGGCAAGCCAGACGACCCACGCGGGCATGCGGGAACGGACATGCACTATGTCCACCCGCTGTTCCATAAGGAAGCGGCGCAGGGGCCGGACGAACCTGAAGGTCGACAGGGATTTCCTGCCGAGGGGCCAGCTGAAATGGTGACTGCCTCCCCGTTCCAGCGACGCAACAAGGCGCCCCCCGGTAGAGATCACCAGGGAACGGTGACCCTGGCGCACCAGCTCTGCCGCCACTTCAAGGGTGCCCCGTTCCACGCCTCCCCCTTCCAGGGAGGGCAAGACCTGTAAAACCGTCAACATGGGCCCTGCCCCGCGGGCCTGGCATCCCCCTGCATCGGTTGAAACCAGCGCTCAATGATTTCCTCCGCGCAACGGGCCGCCTCGTTGAAATCATCCCTCGGGCCCGCCAACCGCCCTTCCCGGCGCCAGTCCGCGAACCGGTTTACCCAGCCCCGCCTGACCAGCTGCTCAATGCCTCCCGTTACCCGTCCAACCCCCGACGGCGTCATCTCGAGCAGACCCACTGAACAACCTGCTGTCAGGGATTCGTAGACCATGGAAACCGAATCTTCTGTCACCCAGGCGCAGGCACTCCGTGACAACTGTTCCGCAACCCATTCCGGGCCGGTTTCCGACAGGGGCACAAGCCGACAGTTGTTGGGATCCAGATGCTCCAGTGATTCCAGAAAATCCGCCGGAGTACGCCGGGAAGTGGTCAGCGTGAAAACAGTTTCCGGCTCAGATTCGAACAGCGCCTGCAGTTGCCCCAGCAGATCCCCGCTACGCCACTGGTGATGCCGGGAGGGGCCGCCGATCAAAATCAGGCTTCGGCTCACATCGTGGGCGCCCTTGGACCCAAGCCCGTTCAACACGCCGACAGTGGGCAGAACATTGTTTCGTACCGGTGGCTTGTCATGCTCGGGGATCAGGCAGAGATCGAACAGGGAAAGGGGCAGACTCGGCTGCATCAGAACCACGGCCCGCCCCCCCCTGGAACGCCTTGCGGCCAAAAGGTGGAAGTGGGTCCTATGTCCTGCGCCCAGGATCAGGTCTGGCCGCGGCAGGGCCTGTCCCTCGGGAAAACGGCCGGCAGCCCAGTTCAAGAGCCCCTGGCCGGGGCTGGAAACGGGAATCTCGTGGCAGATAAGATGCCTTTTGCGTCTTAATGATTTTTCCAGACCGAGGGTCTGGTTCTCGTGTCCCCGTTTGCCATCGGTAAGGCGCCATAAGACCAAGGGTTTGGAATCCGAAGGATTCAAGATGATGTTTCTGAATCCCTGCCCTGCGCCTAATCCTTCAGCAGGTACTCCGCACCACAGTATGGGCACACCGCCAAGTCCCCGGCCTTCTTCAACGGGATGTACACTCTCGGGTGCAGGGACGCCGGATCTGTGCCGCTGCTGGGGCAGCTCAGGGGAAGATCCCCACGGCTGACCGTAACGGTCTCAGGTGCCTTGCCTGTCGCAGTGGTGTCTGTCATTGGTCGCTCCGGTTGCTGTTGACGTAGGTGAGCCATTCGGGATGCTCGGCCCGGCGGCCCGCTACCTGATCGAAATAAAGGCTCTGCAGCCTTTCGGTGATCGGGCCACGACCGCCTCTGCCTATGGTTCGGTTGTCCACTTCCCGGATCGGCGTCACTTCGGCCGCGGATCCTGTGAAGAATGCTTCGTCAGCGATATAGACCTCGTCCCGGGTAATGCGCTTCTCCACCGTCGGTATACCCAGTTCCCCCGCGAACGTCATCACCGTCTGGCGGGTGATGCCGTCCAATGCAGAACTCAGATCCGGGGTATATATCACCCCGTCTCGGACGATGAACAGGTTTTCGCCGGATCCTTCCATCACATAACCCTCGGTATCCAGCAGCAGTGCCTCGTCGTAACCGTCGTGCAGCGCCTCCTGCAGTGCCATCATGGAATTCATGTAGTTGCCGTTGGCCTTCGCCCGGCACATGGTGACATTGACGTGGTGACGATTGAAGGAGGAGACCCGGACACGGATGCCATTCTTGAGATTGTCCTCCCCCAGATAGGCCCCCCACTCCCAGGCGGCGATCATAACGTGCACCTGGAGGTTGTCTGCCCGCAGACCCATACCTTCGGAACCATAAAAACACATGGGGCGCAGGTAGGCAGACCCCAATCCGTTCTTCCGCACCGCCTCCTGTTGCGCCTGATTCAGGGTTTCGGCGTCGTAAGGGATTTTCATCCCCAGTATATGGGCGGAACGGAACAGTCTGTTGGTATGGTCTTCCAATCGGAAGATGGCTGGTCCTCGATCAGTGGCATAGGCACGCACACCCTCGAAGACACCCATACCGTAATGCAGCGTGTGGGTCAGTACATGCACCTTCGCTTCGCGCCAGGGAACCATCTCACCATCAACCCAGATCCACCCGTCACGATCCGCAAATGTCGCCATAATTGTTCTTCTCCAACATCAACCGATTACTACAGCTACTGCACCCCTGTCTCCGGCCCGCCTTCCAGCCCGGTGCATCATCACCCTAAAATGGACGCTCTATTCATCCTTGCACATTATGGACTGCCAGAGCGTGCCCACCAGCTGCCGTTCCGGAACGAGTCTGGTATCCGCGACCCTGGCAGGTAGATGCCCCAGCGCATTGCGGTGGATGGCTGCCCTAAGAGTCCGATAGGCATCGGCAAGTGCATCTGCGGTCTCACCATCCAGAATACAGTGTCTGGCCAAGACCTCGAGCAGACGTATGTTGTCTGTCCAGTCCAGCAGGTCCGGGTACTTGAAAGCCCAGCGAAGGACTAAGTATTGAACCATAAATTCAATATCTGCGATACCGCCACGGCCCTGTTTGAGATCGATATTGCCGGCACCGCTCTTGTCGAGGGATGAGCGCATCTTCTCCCGCATCACCCCGACCTTTTCACGCAACCCGACCGGATCCCTCTCCCGGGAAAGCACCTCCAGCCGCACCCGTTTGAAACGCGCTATTACCTCGTCGTCGCCGACTATCGGCCGCGCTCTGAGCAACGCCTGGTGTTCCCAGGTCCAGGCACTCTCCTTCTGGTATGCCTCAAAGGTATCAAGCGAACTGACCAGCATTCCCGAGTTGCCGTTGGGGCGCAGGCGCAGATCTGTCTCAAAGAGCTGGCCGGAAGGGGTGCGGGTGGTAAGGATGTGAATCATGCGCTGACCCAGCCGGGCATAGAAAAGATCGTTGGACACCTGGGGGGAACCATCGGTCGCGGCATAGGCGTCACTGCCGTCGCGCAGGAACACCAGGTCCAGGTCAGACGCATAACCCAGTTCGATGCCGCCAAGCTTGCCATAGCCGATAATGGCGAACCCCTTGTCCGGATCCGTGACCCCGCCGGGCCGGCCATAGCGTTGGGTGAGATCCCTCCAGGCCAGCTCCAGTACGCCGCACAGAACAGATTCGGCGATTTCCGTCATATAGTCGCTGACTACCATCAGCGGGATGGCACCTGTTATATCCGCTGCGGCCACACGCAGTTTGTTGCTCCGGACAAACTGCCGCAGACGCTCCATCTGCTGCTCCAGATCGTCCGGTCCCACCGCTGACAGCAGGTCGCTCAATTCCATGTCCAGTTCCGCCCGCCGCAATGGGGAGTAGAGCCGCCCCGGATCCAGCAGCTCGTCGAGCAACAATGGGTAGCGGGTAATCCTATCGGCTATCCATCGGCTGTTACAGGTCAGGCTAACCAGCTGGGACAGTACAACGGGACTCTCCACCAGGAGTGCGAGGTAGGCAGTCCGCATGGCGATGGCTTCCACCAGCTTCAGCAGACGTTTCAGCGTGAGGTCGGGACTGTCCGCATCCAGCACTGCCTCCAGCAGCAGCGGCATCAGTTGATCGAGCTTTTCCCCGCCTTTGGTTCCCAGCCTCCTGTAGGCATGGGAGCCTCGAAACCCCTCCAACCTTGCGAGGATCTCCTCGCCATCGGCAAAGCCCGCCTCGGTCAACAGCTTCACCGCGGTTTCACCTTCCAGATGCTGTTCCCATAACGCCAGCAAAGGGCGCTCAGTAGATTCACCATCGGTCTGGGGGGCGTTGAACAGCGTGTCGAAGTGGGTTTGCACGCGATGCCGGTGAACGTCCAGGGCAGAGAAGAAAGGCCTCCAACCGGGATAGCCCATCGACCGGGCAAGGCGCAGCCGCCCCTGCGCATCCTCGGGCAACAGGTGGGTCTGCCTGTCCTTCCATGCCTGGAGACGATTTTCAACCAGCCGGAGAAACTCATAGGCAACCATGAGTTCCTGGACCAGGTCTTCCGGCAGCAGTCCCTTGGTCCTGAGCAGCTCCAGGACCGAGAGGATCGGCCGGACCTGCAGATCCGGATCCCGCCCCCCCCTGATCAACTGATACGCCTGGCCGATGAACTCGATTTCGCGGATACCGCCCGGACCCAGCTTGATGTTGTCGGTCATGCCCTTGCGCACCAGTTCACGACTGATGAGGCGCTTCATGTCACGTATGGATTCAATCGCCCCGAAATCCAGATAACGCCGGTATACGAAGGGCCGCAGCATGGCCTGAAGCTGTGCGGCTGTCTCCGTGTCCCCTGCGACCGCCCGCGCCTTGATCATGGCATAACGCTCCCATTCCCGCGCCTGGGACTGGTAGTAGTAATCCATGGCGTCGAAAGACATGGCTAGCGGCCCGGATTCACCAAACGGGCGCAGCCGCACGTCAATCCTGAATACGAACCCATCGACAGTCGGGGTGCTGATCGCCTTGATAAGCTGCTGGCAGAGGCGAATAAAAAACTGTTCGTTGGGGGTGGGCCGCCTGCCGTCGGTCTCACCTTGACTGGGGTAGGCGAAAATCAAGTCGATATCGGAAGACAGGTTGAGTTCCCTGGCCCCGAGTTTTCCCATACCGAGCACCACCAGCTTCTGCGCCGCACCTTCCTCATCCCTCGGTGTTCCCTGACGTGCAACAGCCCACTCGTAAAGCAGGTCAATAGAGTGAGCCACGCAGGCATCTGCCAGATCGGAGAGATCTCCCATGGTCTCCGAGAGGGGCGCCTCTTGCGTCAGGTCACGCCAGATAATGCGCACCATCTCCCGCCGCCGAAACCGGCGAAGCGCGCTTTGGAGCCCTGCCTCTTCCCGCACAACCCTGAGTTCGGCACCCAGTCTCGACGACATCTCCCCCTCACCCAGGGGTCTGGCAAGATCACCGCTTTCGACCAGGGCCGGAAGCAGGCTCGGGCTGCGCATACAGCTCTGGACAACATAATCACTGGCCTCCCAGACCTTGAACAACTCGGCCTGAAAACCCTCTTCCGGAGTGAAACGGATGCCCTGATCGGCAGCCGCGGCCAGCCAATTTTCCCAGTTCCTGGCGTTCTCTTGATCAAGCGCTTTTGTCAGTTCCATGGGGCCCCGTCGCCGTTCAGTTTTCAGCCTGAAGTGTAACTCATTGATACCGCCGGTTCGTATGGTCCGCCCAAAAAAAAGCCCCGCAATGCGGGGCTTTTTTGCTTGGGTTTTGCGACCCTGAGGGGCAAATTTACATCATGCCGCCCATGCCACCCATGCCGCCCATGCCACCCATGTCACCCATGCCGCCGGCACCGCCGCCTGCATCTTCCTTGGGCTCCTCGGCAACCATCGCCTCGGTGGTGATCATCAGGCCAGCCACGGAGGCGGCGTTCTGAAGCGCATGACGCGTCACCTTGGTGGGATCCAGGATACCCATTGCGACCATATCGCCGTATTCACCGTTTGCGGCATTGAAGCCGTAATTGCCTTCGCCCTCTCTGACCTTGTTAACGACCACAGAGGCCTCGCCACCGGCGTTGGCCACGATCTGCCGCATCGGCTCTTCCATGGAGCGGGCGGCAATAGTGATGCCGACATCCTGGTCATGGTTTTCGCCCTTGAGGCCTTCTAGTGCCGGGAGGGTGCGAATCAGGGCTACGCCACCACCGGGTACGATGCCCTCTTCCACTGCCGCACGGGTGGCGTGCAAAGCGTCTTCCACACGGGCCTTCTTCTCCTTCATCTCGACCTCGGTTGCGGCACCGACCTTGATGACGGCCACGCCGCCGGCCAGCTTGGCTACCCGCTCCTGCAGCTTTTCGCGGTCATAGTCGGAGGAGGTATCCTCGATCTGGGCACGAACCTGCTCGACCCGGGCCTTGATGTCATTTTCCACACCCGCTCCATCGATGATGGTGGTCTCATCCTTGGTAATCTGGATCTTCTTGGCATTACCCATATCGTCCAGGGTTGCCTTCTCCAGGGTCAGCCCGACCTCTTCAGAGATCACGGTACCGCCGGTGAGAATGGCAATATCCTGGAGCATGGCCTTGCGGCGGTCGCCAAAACCCGGGGCCTTGACGGCGCAGACCTTGACGATGCCGCGGATGGTGTTGACCACCAGGGTAGCCAGGGCCTCACCCTCCACATCTTCGGAGATGATCAGCAGGGGCTTGCCGGCCTTGGCCACACCCTCCAGAACCGGCAGGAGGTCCCGGATATTGGAGAGCTTCTTGTCGTGCAGCAGGATGTAAGGGTCTTCGAGATCTGCCGACATGCTCTGCTGGTTGTTGACGAAATAGGGGGAAAGGTAACCGCGGTCGAACTGCATACCTTCCACCACGTCCAGTTCGTTGTCCAGGGCGGTACCCTCTTCCACGGTGATAACCCCTTCCTTACCCACCTTCTGCATCGCCTCGGCGATGATGTCGCCGATGTTGGTGTCCGAGTTGGCGGAGATGGTGCCGACCTGGGCAATCTCCTTGTCGTCCGTGCAGGGCTTGGAAAGATCCTGCATGGTTGCAACCACGGTAGCCACGGCCTTGTCGATGCCGCGCTTGAGATCCATCGGGTTCATTCCGGCAGCGACCGCCTTGAGGCCTTCACGCACCATGGCCTGGGCCAGCACGGTGGCGGTGGTGGTGCCGTCGCCCGCAATATCGGAGGTATGGGAAGCCACTTCCTTCACCATCTGGGCGCCCATATTCTCATACTTGTCGGAGAGCTCGATCTCCTTGGCAACGGACACGCCGTCCTTGGTGATAGTGGGTGCGCCAAAGCTCTTCTCGAGCACCACGTTGCGACCTTTAGGGCCCAGGGTTACCTTGACCGCATTGGCAAGAACATTGACCCCCGCAAGCATTTTGTGGCGGGCATCATCTCCAAATTTCACTTCTTTTGACATTGGGTTTTCCTCGATTCAATTCTGTTTGGGTTAGGGTGCAGGCGGCTCGACCCGAATAAGGGCCGGCGGCGCTGACATCGCGGCTTCAGCCTTCGATTACACCCATGATGTCGTCTTCACGCATCACCAGCAGGTCTTCATCTTTGATCTTGATCTCGGTACCGGAATACTTGCCGAAGAGCACCCGATCGCCGACCTTGACATCCAGGGGGCGGGACTCCCCGCTGTCCAGGACTTTACCGTTGCCGACTGCCACTACTTCGCCTTGCACCGGCTTTTCAGTTGCACTGTCGGGGAGGACGATGCCTCCGGAACTGGTACGCTCTTCTTCCATACGTCGAATGACCACACGGTCTTGCAGCGGACGAATATTCATCTACTGGATTCTCCTGCAATTTAAATTATTGAAAATTCTATGTTTCACATTTTATTAGGGACGAGCACCTATTAGCACTCACCCTGTGTGAGTGCTAATAATAGGGGCGGATTCTGAAGAGTCAAGGGCAGGGGCGGAAAAAAACAGCAGACAATGGGGGAAACTGGATTATTTAGCGGGACCTAGACCTTAGGGCCAAGGGCCAAGGGCCAAGGGCCAAGGGCCAAGGGCCAAGGGCCAAGGATCGTATCCGAATGCGTTGAGCAAAGCAAAACGCCAGTCGATACTGTTGTCCACACAAAAAAACAGAGTTTCACAGCGCTCAGCACAGGCCGCGTAAATTTATTTTTATCTTACCTAGGCCCTCGGCCCTTCTTCCCTCGGCCCTTCTACCCTTGGCCCTTGGCCCTTTCCCTCTGTACCATTAGTCTCCGAAATGCCAACCCCCCAACAGCTATTGCAGGAAGCCGACCGGTGCGTTAAATGCGGCCTCTGCCTGCCCCATTGCCCGACCTACCGACTCAATCTGGATGAAGGCGACTCCC
>JAQYVO010000148.1 GCA_030145425.1 Chromatiales bacterium
CACTCAACACATCCGCGTAGGCCGGCATCCGTGTCTTGTAATCGGGTCCGGCGATGCTTGCAGTCCCAAGCTTGGTGATCTTGAACAGAAGCGCGTCGGCATGGTGCCAGCTATGCCCGTTCGCATCATGCGGTGGCGCGGGCAAATACCCCTCGGCATCGCGTGAGCGCCAGTTTGGCTGACCTTCGAGGTTCTGCCCGTGGCATTCGGCGCAATGGGTTCGGTAGACGGACCCGCCTAGCGCGACGACACTCTTATTTTCGGGCTGCAATGCAATCAGAGCTTTGCTGCCGGGAAGCCAAAGAAAAATGCCCGCAGCTACCGCAATAACCAGGGCAACAGCACCTATCACGCGTATCCTGCGGTTCATGACGTCATATGCCCTGCCAATCAGCGAATCTCGGAACTAAGGCCATTGGCGAGATACAGGAGAATCTGCCACCGCTCTTGCCCGGACAAAACCTCCTTGAATGCAGGCATGCTGCTGCCAAACTTCTCTCCGCCCTCGGAAACGGCCCAGAAATTATAAGCGTCGAGATTAAGCCCCCCCATTGCTTGCGCGTGGGACATACCACGATGGTGATGCACCCTACCGTGCATCATGTGTCCACCACCTGGCCCTCCTTGACCCATCCCCATCATCGGCCGGCCATACATTCCGGTAAGGGCCGGAGGCGGTGGCTTGAGGTCTGCTGCCGCTTCCCCGCGGCCATCGCCTTTGGCCCCATGGCAAGAGGCACAGTTCTCCTCGTAGAGGCGTGCACCAGCGGTGAGATTGTCTTTGGTCATGCCCAGCCTGTTAACCGACTCCCGATACTCAGAGGGAATCTGGTTTGCCATCATATATTGATGCCGGGTGGGATTGTGGCCTCGACCATGGGCAAAGGCAGCGCTCACAGGTACAGAAAGTGCTAACGCGGCTATTATCATCAGAAATGACTTCCGTGCGGGCATGATTGCCTCCTAGAAAAATTATCCTAATTCATACCATAGGACGGTTAGGTAGTCGCTGCGATGTTTTCCGACAATTGTAGCGCGCACCTCGATACCAAGCTGTTCGGCGTGAAGATGCCGAAGTCCGCTTATGACTCTAAGCGGACAGGGCTCTTCCTAAAATTGCCACGCTGCTCCGGCCGCACTTGCAACGAGCACGATGGCATTGTCAGAGTAAATTGACTTGAGCCGGGGTGTAGCATTGCGTAGCCTCCGGCAATGCAAAACCCCTTCCGTTACTTCAACTCTTCACCCGAGGTGATCCGCCTCGCGGTGATGATGTATATCCGCTATCCGCTTTCGCTGCCGCAGGTCGAGGAGCTGCTCCATGAGCGGGGCATTGATATCTGCCACGAGACGGTTCGGTCCGATGTTCGCGGCTGCGATCAGGAAACGACGCATTCATCATCGGTCGTTTTCGCAATGGCGCTGGCACCTGGATGAGGTGTTCGTCAGGATCAATGGAGAGACGCATTATCTCTGGCGAGCGGTGGATCACGAAGGCGAAGTGCTGGAAGTGTTTGCGACGAAGCGCCGGGATAGCAAGGCTGCACTGAAGTTTTTGCGCAAAGCGATGAAACGATTATGGATCGAGGCGTGGACGGCGGCGAATTTCTGTAGCGACTTTGCACTCCTGAATTTAGCCATCGCTCGCTCTTGTCGCCGGAACGGCTGATGTGAATTCTCGGCCCGATTGTTGAGCCAACGCCCTGTTAGCTGGCGTTCGCTATTGCCAATGACCTTCATCGCCGAGTGGTAGGACCGCAGCCGATCTGTCACAACAACCTCCGCACGACCGTATCGTTTCATCGCTTTGCGCAAAAACTTCAGTGCAGCCCTGCGATCCCGGCGTTTTGTCGCAAACACTTCCAGCACCTCGCCTTCGTGGTCCACCGCTCGCCATAGGTAATGAATCTCGCCATTGATCCTGACGAATACCTCGTCCAGATGCCAGCGCCGGACGCTCTCATAGGAAACATCTATGCCGCGCTCAGTGAGCATATCTTCAACATCGCGAAAGCTGAGGGGAAACCGGAAATACAGCCAGACGGCGTGCTGGATGATTGAACCCGGGAAACGGTGACGGGAATAGGAGATCTGTTTCATCCGGGGAAGCTACCGCACCAACCTGGATGAAGCCACTCAGTTAC
>JAQYVO010000176.1 GCA_030145425.1 Chromatiales bacterium
TGTGCTTCTCCTAGCGTCCGAAAGACAAAAAACTTTACCGGAAAGTGCGTTGCCGGAATGGTGGGAGGGGATCAGCCCCTGTCGGAGGATAAAATGGGAATGGCGTTATTTTTTAATGGGTTAGATCAGTCATTATTGGCCCATATCTGTGATTGGTATCACGAAAAGCCTCCCTCTTGGTTGGGCTTGCCGTACTGGGACCGGTCAGTAATTCAGGGCCCCGGATCTGTGATTTCCATCACGAAACCGATCCCTCTTTATCGCGCGTTCCGCACCGAGGCCGCATGGATGTCTTCAGAGACTGAACAGACGCCTGGCCACGGCGCCGGGACCGGCTGCTAAACTAGTGTCTGTCCGGAAACGCACACTTTTCTGATTTCACGTCATCCCGGCGAAGGCCGGGATCCAGGAAATACAAGGGGTTACTGGATTCCGGCCTTCGCCGGAATGACGGAAACAGCTGTTTCTGACCGGACACTAAACTAATACTAATTAAAGGCTGGAGGAGGTGACGCGATGTCCGAAAACGGTTCCGATAACGGGTGTGTACTTGCCAGGTCCGAGGTGGAGGCGAGGCTGAAACATGAGCTGCCTCGCTGGTACGAGGCGCAGGGATTGATCTGTCGCGATTATCGCACCGGCGGGTGGAGAGCCACCCTCATGCTTGCCAATGCCGTGGGCCACCTGGCCGAGGTCGCTTTCCACCATCCGGATCTGCATCTCTCCTATGGCCTCGTCAAAGTAACCCTCAAAACCCACTCAGCGGATGGGATCACGGAGAAGGACCTGGTACTGGCGCGGAAGATCGAGGAGATGATCATGTGGCAGCCCGCCAAAGAGGGAGGTGCCCTGGAGGGAATCCCGGACGGTCCGAAGTTCAAGTATGTCGAATACGACTGAATTTCCTCCCCCCTGTAGGGCCGAATTCATTCGGCCAGCAGCCGGTTGGCTCTGCTCACGCGTCGGTCGAATGAATTCGACCCTACACTATTCCCTCACCTATAATGCGGACGTTCCGATCCGCACACCGTCCGCCCGATAACGATATCCCAACCCTCCCAGGTGTCTTTTAGGGAGGGCAGGGGTCCGGAGTATATGTCCATACCGATTCTGCACCGCCGGATCCTGATCCCTCTTATATTGATTCTGGGATATTCGCCACAACTCTGGGGGTTGAATCTCGAGGTGAGGGTGGAGGGCGTGGCCGGAGAACTGGAGAGCAACGTGCTCTCTTATCTCCAGATCTATCAGGAACGGGAGGATCCCCATCTGCTGCCCAGCCGGGTGCGCTACCTGCATGGCGAGGCCGAAACACAGATCGGCCAGGCCCTGCAGCCGTTCGGCTATTTCCGTCCGGTGGTTACCGGCAATCTCAAAGAACAAAAGGATGGCCAGGAGAGTTCCTGGTTGGCGAGTTATGTCATCGATCCCGGTGAACCCATCCGGGTTGCCGGCGTTGACTACCGGTTGACGGGCGAGGGGGCGTCGGACACGGCATTCCCGAAGGTACTTCCGTTGGCACAGGGTGACGTTCTTGACCAGCGCCTGTACGAGAAGGGCAAGGCCGAACTGCTGCAGCGTGCCGCCGCAAACGGTTATCTCAAATCCCGGCTGCTTGCCAGCGAGATCCGTATCGACCTGGAGGCCTACGAGGCAAACGTCATTGTGCACTTCGACACCGGGCCCCGTTATTTCATGGGGAAGGTCAGTTTCGATCAGGATGTATTGGATCCGGATTTTCTGCAGCGCTACATCAAGTTCGAAGAAGGCGAGCCCTACGATGTCAATAAGGTACTCAGGCTCCAGGGCAATCTTTATTCCTCGGAATACTTCAAGCAGGTGGAGATTACCCCGCTCATGGATAAGAGTGAGGACCGGCGCGTGCCGCTGCGGGTTGCCGCCACCCCCAGCCCGCTCAACAAATACCGGATCGGCGTCGGGTTCGCCACCGACTTTGGACCCAGGGTGACCCTCGACTGGAACCGTCGTCGAATCGGCCGTCGGGGGCACAAGGCTTTTGCGCAGCTGCTGATGTCCCCGGGTCTCAAGGAGCTTTCCGGTGAATACCGGATCCCCCTGGAACGCCCTTCCAGCGATTATTTCTCCATCAACCCGGCGTTCATCGACTACGACACCGAGAGCCGCAAGGGACAGGTATTTCGGGTGAATTTTGAGCACTCGGTGATAAAGGGCAGCTGGCGGCGGAACCTGGGCCTGGATTTCAGGTACGAGGACTATGAGGTGTCGGAGGACGACGACAGCGTCCAGGAGATAGTCCCCAACATCAGCTGGTCACGCACGATCACCGACCAGGTGATCTATACCCGTCACGGCAAGCGGGAGAAGCTGTCCCTGCTGGGTGCCGTGGAAGGGCTGGTGTCGAGCGCCACCTACCTCCAGGGACACCTCTCCGGCAAGTGGATCAGGAGCTTCGGGGAAGACTACCGTTTCATATACCGGGGCGAACTGGGGGCCACGCTTGCCGATGACGTGCTGGACCTTGCTGCCTCCCGGCGTTTCTTTGCCGGCGGCGACAACAGCATCCGCGGTTACGGGCTGGACGAGCTGGGTCCGCAGAATGCACTCGGGGATGTGGTGGGCGGACGTTATCTGGCGATTGGCAGCCTGGAACTGGAGCGGCGGGTGAAGGGTAAATGGAGCGTCGCCCTGTTCGTGGACGGGGGCAATGCCTATGACCCGGATTACGACAATTCACTGGAGTTCGGTGCCGGGATCGGTGTCAGGTGGCTTTCACCCCTTGGCCAGATCCGGGTCGACCTGGCATCGGCGGTCTCCCAGGATGGAAGCCCCTTCAGGCTTCATATCGTGATAGGGCCGGATCTTTGAGCAACGATCAAGGCAAAGAAGTCCCAACGCCTGCGCCCCGGCCAGGTCGCCGCTGGCCGGGGCGCCTGATCAGGGTCCTGCTTTCGGCCTTTGTGACCTCGTTTCTGTTCGGTGCGGTCCTCCTGCTGGTGCTTGTCTACAGCGAGGAGGGTCTCATTCAGGCACACGGGCTCCTGGAGGGGCTGCTGCCGGAGAATATCCGGGTCGAAGGGGTGGAAGGTACCCTCGCCGGTCCCCTGGAACTTCGGGGTATCCGGTATAGCGACGAGACCCAACAGATCAGTATCGACAGCCTTCGCCTCGAGTGGCGTCCCCAGGCCCTGTTTACCGGCACGCTGAAGGTGATATCCCTGGATGTGACAGGGGTAGAAGTGATCACAACGGATCAGAGTGCGTCTGCAGAACCGGTGCAGCTGCCGGATATCATCCTGCCCATTCGGGTGAATCTGGAGCGGGCCAGGATACAAGACGTCAGGATGGGGGTCGCAGGCGCAGAACCTGTGCCGCTTTTTTCCCAACTGGAACTGGGGTTGGAGCTGGCGGGGAGCGGCCTGAATCTGCACCGGCTGGAGCTGGAACTGCCTGACATCAGGCTCAGTGCCGCGGGGACACTGGCCCCGAGCGGGGATTATCCCCTGCAAATGCGGGTCGACTGGCGCTACAGCGGACTGCCCGGGGAGCCTCTGACGGGGGACGGAGCGCTGTCGGGTGACCTGAAAAGGCTCGAGGTCAGTCATCGGTTCGCCGGCGGCCTGGAAGCCGAACTGACCGGAGAGTTGCGCGAACTGCTCTCGAATCCTCTCATCGATGTGCAGCTGGATGTGAAGGCAGTCGATCCCCGGCGGTTAAACCCGGAATGGCCCGCTATGGATCTGAAAGGCAAGTTCTCCGCTTCCGGGGGGCTGGACGATCTGTCCGCGGCCGGGTCGTTCGAGGTCGGCTCCGGGGAGTACGGCACGGCCGCCGGTGAATTCGAACTCGGCTGGCTGGGCGGCCCCCTGGAACTGCGCCGCATTCGGGTCAGCTCGGACAGCGGGTTGGTTCTGGAAGGCGCGGCGCAATGGTCCGGGAGCGATCTGCAGGCCGACGTGCAATGGAAGGATCTGGTCTGGCCGCTTTCCGGGGATTCGCAGTTCCGGAGCAAACAGGGTGAGGCCAGCGTGACCGGCGCCCTGTCGGACTACCGTTTCACCGTCACGGGGGAGTTCAGCGGGCGTGAGCTGCCCGACACCCGTATTGCCCTGAACGGTACGGGCGATCAGCAGCAGGCGACCCTGTCCGGATTGACAGTGCAGACGCTGGAAGGCCGCGTCACAGGTGCCGGGGCTGTCGCCTGGGCACCGGGAATCACTTGGCGTGCAGACCTCGCCGCCGCAGATCTGAACCCCGGGGTGCAGTGGCCGGCGTGGGCCGGCAGGCTCGGGGGAGAGGTTTCCCTGCGGGGCGGCATGCAGGACGGTAAGCCGGATGCCCGGCTGGATATCCGCTCGATCGACGGCAGCCTGCGGGGTTACCCGCTGAAGGTCAGGGGTGCCCTTGGCTTGCGGGGTAATGCCTTCGAAGCGGAAGGTGTGGAATTGACCAGCGGCGGCAGCAGGCTCACCGCCCAAGGCACCCTGGCCCAGGCGTGGGATCTGCAATGGACCCTGGTGTCGGACAATCTAGCCAGCCTGTGGCCCGGCGCTGCAGGCAGCATCGATGCCGGTGGCGCCCTTTCCGGTGACCCGGCGTTGCCGCAGATATCGGCCCGTGTCTCCGGCAGCGGGCTCGGCATGGACAACCACCGGGTAGCAACCCTGGAGGGCAGTTTCAAGGTCGATCTGGGCAAGGGGGACCGGTTCGATACCCTGGTGCGGGCCACCGGCCTGGAATCGGCCGGGAGAACCTGGGAGGCATTGGAACTGAAGGGCAGCGGCAACCGCGCCGCCCACCGGCTGAATGTCTCCCTGACCGGCGGGATGCCGGATCTCCGGGCCGCTCTCGACGGCGGATCTCCGGAAACCGGGGTCTGGCGAGGAAAGCTGACACAACTGGATCTCGATGGCCGGGAGCTGGGCAACTGGCGCCTGGAAAAGCCCGCCGCCCTGGTCCTGTCTGGCGAGCGCATGTCGCTGGATCGAACCTGTCTGCTGGAGGGCGGTGGCAGTCTTTGTGTCGATGCCTCGCGCCTGGATGACGGGACGCTGCAGGGGAAGGCGAACCTGGACAGTATCCCCCTCGCCTGGCTGGGGGCCCTGGTCCCGGATTCGCCGGTCCTGGATGGGATGATCAACGCCGCCATGGATTTCCGGATCGACACGGCCGGTGAAGTCAGGGGCCGGCTCTCGATCGATATCCCCCGCGGCCTGGCCCGTCTGAACATCTATGGGCACGAGGAGGAGCTGGACTACTCCGGGAGCCGTGTCAGGGCCCGGGCGGACGCCAAGGGGGTTGAGGCGGAGGTGGTCTTTGCCCTGAAACGCGGCGGCGGCCTGGAAGGCAGGCTTGCGCTTCCCGGCTGGTCGGTGAAACACCCGGACAGGCCGGGCCAGCCCCTGGAAGGGGCGCTCAAGGCCAATCTCGAGGACCTGGGGTCGTTTTCCGCCCTGGTTCCCAACCTCGACGAAGTCAGGGGCAGAATAGAGGCCGATCTGAAGGTCTCCGGCACCTTTTCTCAACCAGGGATCAAGGGCTTCGCGAGACTTTCCGGGGCCGGGTTCGAGCTGGCCCCCCTGGGCCTGAAGCTGGAGTCCATAGACTTGGAAGCTCGAAACAGGGGCCTGAACGAGATCGTCTACAGCGGTGGACTGGTGTCCGGAGAGGGCCGGTTGGAGATCGGCGGCTCCACCCGCCTCGATCCGTCCCAGGGCTGGCCCACCCGGCTGACTCTGAAAGGCCAGGACCTGGCGGTGGCCGACATACCGGAGGTCTGGATGCTGGTCTCGCCGGATCTCCAGCTCGACATGGTAAACCGCCGGGTCGGCCTGGAGGGGGAGATCCTGGTGCCGCGGGCGAGGATCAGGCCCAGGTCCCTGCCCGATACCGCGGTCGCCCCGTCGCCGGATGTCAGGATCGTCAACGCCCGGGGTGAGGTCGCAGAGCAGGATCCCCTGCAGGTGAACGCCTCCATCAGGCTGCGCCTGGGTGACCAGGTGAGTTTCGACGGATTCGGGGTGCGCGGCCTGATTCGTGGCAACCTCCTGCTCACCGACGCGCCGGGCAAGCCGACACTGGGCAACGGCCAGGTCTCCATCGAGGAGGGAACCTACAAGGCCTATGGCCAGGATCTTCGGATACGCCAGGGCCGGGCGATCTTTGCCAACAGTCTGCTCACCGATCCGGCCATCGCGGTCAACGCGGTGCGGCAGGTGCAGGATGTGGAAGTGGGCCTGAACGTGTCCGGTACCCTCAAAAAGCCTGTTTTGGAAGTTTTCTCGAGTCCGGCCATGTCACAGTCCGAGGCATTGAGCTACCTGCTGTTCGGCAAACCGGTCGGGCGCACCACCTCGGGTTCAGACCGGGATGCCGTCCAGTCGGCCACCAACTCCCTGGCCGCGGGCGGGGGCAACCTGCTGGGTGCGGAGATCGGGCGCCAGATGGGCCTGGACGAACTGAGCTTCCAGTCGGCCGGCGACGACGGCAAGGATATCGCACTGCAGGTCGGCGCTTATCTGTCGCCGAGGCTTTACATTCAGTACATCACCGAGTTGGCCGCCGCATCCAACCAGGTGAAGCTGCGTTACGATCTCACCGAGCGCATCCAGATCCAGACCGAGACCGGTACCGTACACGGCGCCGATGTTTTTTATACGATCGAGCGGTGATGTGACAGGTTTTTCCCCTGATCAAGTCGAATTGGTCGAATGAATTCGACCCTACGGTTCCGTTAAATCGCAGATTACCCCCCGTAGGGCCGAATTCATTCGGCCAAATGATCAAGTGGGCAGATCACCCCCGTAGGGCCGAATTCATTCGGCCAACGGATCAAGTGCGCAGATTATCGTCGTAGGGCCGAATTCATTCGGCCAACGGATACTGATCTAACAGCGTGGCTCAGGAATCAGCCATTTCGCGCCAAGTTCGAAAAATGCATAGCCAGCCCTGTGAAGTACTGCAATAGTCAGAAAATGACTGAACCCTCAAAGTGTGTCAGCATTAGCTGTGCAGTCTGCACCCTGCTTTAATAAAGCACTACCCCAGAGTTATCAATCCGCCTGAAATGCTGCATGCGAAAAAGTCAGACCCGGCCAGTTTCT
>JAQYVO010000192.1 GCA_030145425.1 Chromatiales bacterium
TCCATAAATTCCCCCACCGCCAATTCGAATTAATCCACCGATTATAGGCCTCATTTGAGGCCAGGCACAAAAGGATTGCGACACCTGCAATAGGTGCTAAGATGTTGAAATATCAATACGGATGAGTTTTTTGACCACACGAGGTTGAAGCGTCCCGATCTCCCGGCGAGGCTATAGCGGGTGGCAGGTATTGAGGTATCATAAGCGTATGATGATTGGCAGAGCATCCCTGTCATCTGAGGGCGATGTCTCTTATAACAACAACCAATCCGCAGTGTCCCGATAATGACCAATGATCAATACCCGAACGTTACCAGACTGACACGCGACACCCTGGCCCTGGTGCTGGCCGGTGGGAGAGGTTCACGTCTTCACGAGTTGACCCAGTGGCGCGCGAAACCCGCTGTCTTTTTCGGCGGTAAATTCCGGATTATCGATTTTCCATTGTCCAACTGCGTCAATTCCGGAATCAGACACATCAGTGTGCTTACCCAATACAAGGCACATTCACTGATTCGGCATCTGGTACGCGGATGGAGCACCTTCCAGAGCGAACTGGGTGAGTTCGTCGAGGTAATGCCTGCTTCCCAGCGCACTTCCGACAGCTGGTATACAGGTACGGCTGACGCCATTCATCAGAACCTTGACATCATCAAGTCGTTCAACCCGAAGCATGTCCTGGTGTTGTCCGGTGACCACGTCTACAAGATGGACTACGGTATGCTGCTGTCCTACCACGTGGAGAAACAGGCCCAGATGACCGTGGCCTGTGTGGAGGTGCCCCGGGAACACGCCAAGGAGTTCGGTGTCATGACCGTAAACGAAGATTTCGGGGTGGTGGGGTTTGAGGAAAAACCCTCGAACCCGAAGCCATTGCCGGGCTCTGAAGACAGTGTCCTGGCGTCCATGGGGAACTATGTATTTGATACCGACTTTCTCTATCAGCTGTTGGAGGAGGATGCAGCCAATCCCCTCTCGGGACATGACTTCGGAAGGGATATCATCCCCTCGATCATCGAAAACGAGGCAGTATTCGCCTACCGGTTTCGAGACCCGGTAACCGGAGACCAGCCATACTGGCGTGACGTGGGGACACTGGACTCCTTCTATGAGGCCAACATGGGACTGCTGGACGTTACGCCGGAATTGAATCTGTATGATGAGGAATGGCCGATACTTACCCACCAGCGTCAGTTGCCTTCGGCCAAGTTCATATTTCAGGATCCGGGTCGGGAGGGCAAGGCGTTGGATTCCATTATTTCCGGTGCCTGCATCATCTCAGGTGCCCTGGTCCGCCACTCGCTGTTGTTTTCCCGGGTTCGGGTGCAGTCCTACTCAGAGGTAACGGACTCCGTAATTCTTCCGGAGGTCACCATCGGACGTAACTGCCGCATCCAACGCGCCATCATCGATCGGGGTTGTGAGCTTCCAGATGGCACCGTAATCGGGGAGGATCTGGCTGCGGACCTGAAGAAATTCAGGGTTACCCTGCAGGGGGTGGTTCTGGTCACACCCGATATGTTGGGCCAGAGGGCGCATGGGGAATAGAGGAAGAGAGTTTCTAGTTACTAGGAGGCTGTCGGATTATCCGAAAATCTGAACCAATTGTTCAAAATCTATACGATTTTTCGTGTCCTAAGTGAATTTGATAAGAATCTTCACCTGGAACCTTCATAATATTTACGTAGAAGCGCGTTTCATTGGTAAATCCGACAGCCTCCTAGATTCGCAGCCTTGTCGGCTGCTCCGACGTCCAAGTCACCAAAATCGACATGCCAACGCGACAGCCGTTATGACCTGACCGTCCTGCGGTCATCACGATTCCGTATTGCACATACGCAGCAAGCTGCTCGTGCACTACTCCATCATGATGACCACACCAGTTTCCCGCGCTTATCGTCCAGGCCGATTGCCATAAGTAAAATCGGGGTGATTACAGTAACTTCTTAACGTAGAATCCATTCATTGATCGACCTGCTCATTAATAAAATGGACTAATAACTTTGTCCGAAGAACTGCGCATTCTGTTTGTTACCCCGGAAGCCCACCCGCTGATTAAGACCGGCGGGCTGGGAGAAGTGGCGGGCACCCTCCCGCCGGCGTTGCGGGAAATTGGCGTGGATGCGCGGCTGCTGCTGCCCGCTTATCCAGGCCTTATTGAGCAACTCAATGCACAACCGCTGGGCGCCCCCCTGCAGGTATTATCGAGCATGATGCCGGTACAGCTATTCCACGGCCTCATGCCGGATGGAAGCACACCAGCCTATCTCATCGACGCGCCAGCACTGTACCACCGCAATGGACCTTATGTGGACGAGAATGGCAAGGACTGGCCCGACAATGCCCTGCGTTTTGGCCTGTTATCGCGGGTTGCGGCCATGTTCGGGATTGAGGGTAGATCGTTCGGCTGGAAGCCGCAGCTGATTCACTGCAATGATTGGCAAACCGGACTGACCCCCGCTTACCTGGCCCATGCCTCTGGCATTCGAGCATGCTCCCTGATCAGCATTCACAACATGGCCTTCCAGGGCAACTTCCCGCCCCACTGGCTGACTCATCTCAACCTACCGAGGTCGAGTTTCGGTGTTCAGGGTGTGGAGTTTCATGGGCAGCTTTCCTTCTTGAAGGCGGGACTTTACTACGCCGATCACATCACCGCCGTTAGCCCTACCTACGCCGAAGAGATACAGACTGCCGAGTTCGGCAACGGACTGGAAGGCCTCCTGTCCCGACGTAAAGACCAACTGACCGGGATACTCAATGGCGTGGACTCAGCCCACTGGGACCCAGAGAATGATCCTTATTTGCAGGCCACATATAGCAGAAGCAAGCTACAGGGTAAGGCCGTCAACAAGCGTGCCTTGCAGAAGCGATTTGGCTTGGAAGCAGATCCCAATGTCCCCCTGCTCGGCATCGTCAGTCGGCTCACCCGGCAGAAAGGCATAGATCTGGTGTTGGCGATCGCCGATGAACTGTTGTCCCAGTCCGTGCAGCTCATCGTGCTAGGCAGCGGTGACAAATCCTTTGAGGCCGAGCTGAGGCAGCTGCAGCAAGAGCATCCTGAAACTGTCGGTGTGCATCTTGGTTATAACGAGAAACTCGCCCATTTCGTAGAAGCCGGGGCGGATATTTTTCTCATGCCTTCACGCTTCGAACCCTGCGGACTTAACCAGATGTACAGCATGCTTTATGGCACGCCGCCGGTAGTGCGCCGTACTGGCGGTCTGGCTGATTCCGTGATCGACGCCACCCCGCGGACTCTTGCTGACGGGACGGCTACCGGCTTTGTGTTCACTGGTGACAACGAGGCGGAGCTGCTGGCCTGTGTGCTCCGCGCATTGATCCTTTTCCAGCAAAAAACAGCCTGGCGCAAATTACAGATCAGTGGAATGAAACAGGACTTCAGATGGCATCGTAGCGCGCAGCAATACCTGGCGCTATACCGGTCACTGATAACAGAGGGCTAGTATTTTGGACCTTACCCAGCTTGCTTGTCGGGTAGCTCTAAGAAAACCCGGAAGTCGATATCGGGAAAAATATTATCCATCATCTCCAACCCCCTGAGCTTGCGTTCATCGATGTTCCCGTCGTTGACAGCCTGATCCAGATACTGAAAGCGGGCGAGGCATTCACGGGTCCGACGCTCGGCGTATTCCACCGTAGTCTGCGCCTTTATCATAAAGGCCCAATCCGACGCCTGGGCCAATAACAGTGAACGGGCCGCCTGGGACAGAGCCCGGTGGACCAGGCTACCCTTCGGTTCCGCCCGGTATGTGCGGGCAAGTACCTGCATGCGCCGAGCGGCCTGATGCAGATGGGGATAGATCCAGGAATTACCTGTGTTCAGCCAGTAAGCACTGTATCCCCCTTCGCCCCAACTGGATGCAGATGGCGTGCCGCTTTGAATCACCGGATGACGTCGCAGATAATCCGAAGGAGTAAGCAGTTCTATCTGATTTTGAGCGTGAATCTTCGAAATCAGGTACTTCAGCCACTGGGGACCCTCAAACCACCAATGCCCGAATAACTCCGCATCATAAGGCGCAAGGATCATCGCGGGTCGATCCATGTGGGGCGTCACTTCCGCTACCTGACGCTGACGCTCATTCAGGAAATGCATTGCGTGCTGTTCAGCCTTTACCAGTGCTGCCTGACGCTGGTAAAGCTGCTTGGGCTCACCACTGCGACCGGTGATACGGTGATATTTGATACCGCTAGCGAAACGCGGCTGCCCTTCCCGCAGATAGGACGCAAGGGCTTCGGTATCCAGGTCAAATCCGATATCCCGGTGAAATTCACGATAGTCGGGGTCTCCGGGATAACCCTCAACGGCACTCCATACCTGACGGGATGCCGCCGGGTCCCGGCCGAATGCAGCCACGCCGTTGGAACAAGCCAGCGGTGCATAAACGCTATGGCGGGGACACACATGGGCATTTAGGATGCCGTGGGTATCCGTCATGAAATAGCCGAACCCCGCTTCCTGGAGGATATCCTCAAGCCCCGGATAATAGCCGCACTCCGGCAGCCAGACACCCCATGCCGGAGTGCCGAAGACCCGTTCATGAGACTGTGCTGCTAGCTGTATCTGGGCGCGCACGGCACCCGGCCCCTCGCGCAGCAGCGGTAGATAGCCATGGGTGGCCCCACATGTGATCAGCTCCAGTACGCCGGCCTTCTGGAAACGTTTAAAGCCGTTGATCAGATCGCAGTCATAGCCTCTAAAGATCGTTAATGACTCCGAGAACAGCCAGTGATACATCTGTGCCAGCGGCTGCAGGAGCGGATCACGCCGCGTGCGATCAATCTCCCTCTCGGCCAAATCTAACAGCCTGGCCATGTGCTCCATATAGCGTTGCTGAAGGAATGGATCCTGGAGCATCGCCACTAACGTCGGCGACAGAGACAGGGTTAAACGAAATCGAATACCATCCGCCAATAAGCTCTCAAATATTTTGAGAAGCGGAACGTAGGTCTCCGTTATCGCCTCGAAAAACCAGGTCTCTTCGAGGAAGCTTTCAAACTCAGGATGACGTACGAATGGCAGGTGGGCATGTAATACCAGGCAGAGGTAACCGCTACCCCGTGCACCAGAGGGCTGCTTCAATCATGCTCTCCGCCCGCGAACCCAGGCATCGGGTCACCGCTCCACAACCATTGACGTGGAGCGAAACTGGAGTGTGCGCCTTGAGGGTGTGGCGATGATCCCAGAGCGGCTGGTAGCGAAAAATCCAGAATACCTGGGATGGCAGGAGACGGCATGCTCAGAGTTTCGCCGGACGGTGCAGAAAACGCTGCCACCACGCGGGGTGGAGCGCCGGGCTCGTCAATGACCACCAGCTCCACTGGGTCCTGGATCTCGGCTTGGCCCGGTTGCGGCAGATGCACCGGTCGGGAATAGGCCAGGGTAACAAGTGTACCCTCCGGTTCGCGTAAGGCGAGTTCCGCAACCAGTGCCTTGCCAGCATCAGGAATTTCCACACACTGGTCTCCGCTCAGCTCGGTCAGTTCCAATTCGATGGGTGGCCATGGAATAAAGCCACTCATGGTCGTGCAAAGGGCGTCGTGCAACCTCAGTACTACATTTTCTCGGGCTTCCGTCCGCCCCCCCGCTCTGCGCGCTGCCTCCACGTCCGCTGCATTAATATGCCAATAGACATGGGCATGATGTGGATCGATATCCACCATGGAGACCCTGGTTTCGATGGCCTGTTCTGTCGGAAGCTGGTCTAAAACCTCTGCGTTGATCGCTCGCAGTTCCTCCGCAGAGAGCATTTGCTCGTCCCCTCTCGCTCCTCCGGGCGGCGCAGAAGTCAGCTCGGCCACGCGGGGCGGAATACCCGGCTCGTCAATGAGTACCAGCTCCACCCGGTTCAGATTCTCGGCCTGATCCGGGTACGGCAGATTCAGCGGCGCGGAAGAGGCCAGGGTGACATAACCGCCATCCGCTCCACGCAAGGCGAGCTCGGCAACCAGGGTCTTGCCAGAGTCCGGGGTTTCCACGTACCGGTACCCGTTCAGCCCAGCCACTTCCAGCTCGAATCGTAGCCCTGGAATAAAGCCTGTCATGGTCGTACAAAGTGCGTCATGCAGCCTCAGCACCATGGTTTCCTGGCTTTCTTCGATCAAACACGCCGCCCTCCTCGCCGCGTCCAGATCCTCTAGATTCACATGCCAGTAAACGTGGACGTGACAGGGGTCATCATCCACCATGGACACCATGGTTTCCATGGCCTGTTTGGCCGGGACCCGATAGGATACCTCTGAAGCTATCGCTTGTAGCTTCTCCTGAGAGCAGACCTGTCCATGTCCCCCAGCTCCACCGGGCAGCTTGCCTGCCCGCGGCTTTCGTGTGGCCGCTGGCGGTGATTTCAGGTTTTTAATTTTGCTCTTTTTCATAGGGCACATCTGTGGTCGTCAAGGCGCCAAAGCAGGCCGTCTCACACTAAAGATCGCGGATATAGTTGTAGATATTTAGATAATCCTGTGCCGGGCGTGCCCAGGAATAGTCACATTGCATACCCTGCACCATCAGCTTCCGGAAGTCATCGGAGTGATGGCGCCAGAGACCGATGGCACGGTGCATGGCTGATTCCAGGCCGGTTTCGTCTGTCTGGTGAAATACATAGCCATTGCGCTGCTCCTCCGGCCTGCCCGAATAATCCTTGTCGAATACAGTATCGACCAAGCCACCCACCGCTCGTACGATGGGTACGGTACCATATTTCAGGGCGATCAGCTGGGTCAGCCCACAGGGCTCGAACATGCTGGGCATGATGATCATATCCGCGCCGGCATAGATCAGGTGGGCCAATTCCTCATTAAAACCGATCTCCAGGTGGCAGTCTGGGTTGTCATTGAAATGGTGCTTGAGATGCCGAAATTCTCGATCGATGTCCGGATCAGGGCTCGACCCGAGCATCACGAACTGCGCATCGTTTGCGAGGGCATAGTGGAGACCGTGGCGTATCAGGTGCACCCCTTTCTGGGCGTCTAAACGCCCCACATAAGCAATGATCGGCTTGTATTCTTTACGCAGCAAAAGGCGGTCACACAGGGCTGCTTTGTTATCGTATTTTTTCTCTACTGCATTCGCACTGTATTGGGCCGGGATTAGTTCATCGATCACTGGATTCCAGACGTCGTAGTCCAGGCCGTTCAGAATACCGCCGAACTTCCCTTGATGAACATTCAGGATATGGCCAAGGCCATGTCCCTGGTCCGTGTGCATCACCTCCTGTGCGTGCTGCGGGGAAACCGTGGTTACGAAGTTCGAATAAACCGTCCCGCCTTTCATGAGGTTTACCGCAGCGTGATTATCATCGTCTTGCAGTCGGTTCGGTTGGAACAATTGGTGCGGGTTGGGCAGGCCGGCGGCATACAAGATATGTTCACCTGTCACCCCTTGATGCTTAAAATTGTGGACGGTATAGCAGACGCGCTGATTCGTCATGCCGCTATGCTGATAGAGCTCATACAGCAATACCGGAACCAGTCCTGTCTGCCAGTCGTGGCAGTGAATAACGTCCGGTCGGCGGTTGTCTTTGAGCATGAATTCCAATGCCGCCTTGCTGAAGAAGGCAAAACGCTCAGCATCGTCATGGAAGCCGTAATACTGCCCCCGTTCAAAAAAACGGTCTTCGGAATGAGGCTCTATAAAAAAACACTTTCGCCCATGTACGAAGCCAAACCAGACATCGCACCGGATGGCTCCGACGTGCCAGGGTACCCACAGATCGCGATAAGTGATGTGCAGACCCCAGACATGGTCATAGCGCATGCAATCGTACTTGGGCAGTATTATCTGGACGTCGTTGCCCCTTATCTCCAACTCTCTGGAGAGCCCGAAGACCACATCAGCCAACCCCCCCACTTTTGCTACGGGGGCGCATTCAGCAGAAACCATTAGGATATGCATATCAGATTAAATCAAAACTTTATCGGCAAGCCGCATGTGGCAAAAAAAGCGTCATAGATTTCTGTGCGTTAGCATCACCAACACTTGTCCGGGCCGCAAATCGTAGGCAAACGGCTCGGGCAGGTATTCTATAGTGTATTCAGGTGAAACATCTACCAACGGCGCCCCCGCCTGAACAAAGGAATCCAGCCTTTCGGTATAAAAGCGCTGGTGATGCCAAGGGTCTTTGTTGAGGACTATCAGCGCTTCTTCGGAGGCCTCGATCGAAGCCTTCCATAATACCAGGATGGCAGGGTTTTCATAGCCGATAACCTGAGTGGGGCAGTCGTGCTGGAAGGTCACATAGCGCCGTTTAATGGCGTTGACGTCCCGGATAAACCCACATAGGTCGATGGCCGGCTCTTCCCAATCCTGCGGTTGTGTCTTGACCACGTGCAACCGCTTCCTGAAGCCAAACTCAAAGCCCATGGGGGTCATGACCCCAGCGGAAAACAGCGCGCTGAATAGATAGCGTTGCTTCATGGCGGCCAGATTTCCGTGGGTTTCCTCGAATAGCCTTTCAGTATCGTGGCTCTCAGGAAAGCTGATAGACGGTGCGCTGTCCCGAATCAGGTTGTACTGCTCCATCAACCAAGGGCTCTTATAGTCCCACCATTTCGAGCTGTTATACACGTAATCGAAGCCGGCCTCTGCAGTTTTGCGGGTCCTGTCAGGGGTGCACCCCAGGGTCTCTGCAACAAACAGAACATCCGGATACTGTTTCTTTATCTCACCGATCAACCGCTGCCAAAGATGGCGTGGGAGCTGGTAGGCGGCATCGCAGCGAAAACCTGTGAATCCCAGTTGAATTAGGTATTCGACAATTTCGTAGACATAAAGGTAGAGCCCTTCGGGGGCTGAGCTATGGCGATGATCGAACTGGGCCAGGTCGCGCCAGACCACCGTTTTGCCGTCTTCATTACAAGAGGGGTGGGCGACACGCCCGTCGGGCTCGTGGACAAACCACTCCGGGTGTTGCCGGACCAGATTGGAATCCGCCGCGCAGTGGTTGATTACCAGATCAACCATCATGCGCAATCCCTTTGCCTCGGCAAAATTGACCGTATTGCGTAACTGTTGCTCAGGGCTCAGGGATGAGGAGGTGTCGACGAGCTTGGTATTGAGCTGAAAATAATCGGCGATCGAGTACAGACTTCCAGACCTACCCGGTCGCTGTACAGGGTTAACGAAGATCCAGTCAAAACCCATATCAGCTGCCCGCTCGATATGGGGCTGCCAGCCAGTGAATTTCCCAGCCAGCAGGGGGAACAGATTGTATATTCTCACGCAGTCTCCATGAAAATGCTTGCCATTGACGAAATGCAGTTAGTCTCGGGCCCGTTAACGCCAACCATACCCCAGCGGCGGAGGCTATTTCGCACGCGAGAATTGCCGATGCTTACGACCGAGGTCTATAAGAGATCGACCGGACTTTACGGCAACGGAATCTTACGTCTGCCCGTTGTTTGTTTGGTATATTATCGCAAACTAGTGCTTTAATCGCCGAATCCAATCTTTTTATGCTTGTCGCTGCGAATTTGGACAACACAGGTCTTTCGGAGGAAGCCATTTGGCACTTGATGCGTGCGGAAACAAGCTGTTATTTCTGCTGGGGCGAGCACTGGGTGCCACGTTGTCACCAGGAGCGGGACGAGGCCCTGGGCTCTCTTCAGGCTGCCCGGGAAAGAGAAAATCCCTGAGCCGACAGTTAATTCTGGCACCACAGCGAGGCCTGATATAAGTGTTAGGGAACTTCTGATTAAGCCACGGATGGATTAATCTGACTTTCCTTAGCTGAATAAGCGGTAGTAGGCGCTTGGAGCAATTCGATCCGCCCTCTAGCTTGATTCTAATGGTAAATAAACCGGACAAGCCAATGACCAGCCCAAAAATCAATCAGCATTTACGTAAGATCTTAGAAGCCAGGCATCATGATCCTTTCTCTGTGTTGGGCCGACACAAACATGGAAAACAAACCGTAGTGCGGGCCCATATCCCCAACTGTGCTCAGATAACGATCGCCGAGGGGGAACACTCCATGCAGCGTATCCCGGATACGGATATCTTCGAATGGCGGGGTGATGCGGGTCAGTTACCTGAACACTACCGACTGATCTGGCGGGATAAGGATCATCACGAGCATATTACCCATGATCCCTATGATTTCCCCCCGCAGCTGTCCGACTTTGACCTTCACCTCTTTGGTGAAGGCAAACACTGGCATGCCTACCGCATCCTGGGCGCGCATCCCAAGGTGGTAGACGATGTAGCCGGGGTTTTGTTCGCGGTATGGGCTCCAAATGCGGAACGCGTCAGTGTGGCGGGGAATTTCAACCGCTGGGATGGGCGTATCCACCCGATGCGGGTTCGTGGCGACAGCGGCGTATGGGAGCTATTCATCCCTGATTTGGAACCAGGCACCCTCTATAAATTTGAGATTCGCAACCGCAACAGTGGTGACATCTTTCTGAAATCCGACCCATACGGCCAAGCCTTTGAGCAACGCCCACAAACAGCCTCCATCGTGGTCGACGAGTCGCCGTTCAACTGGCATGACCAGGATTGGATGGCCAAGCGGGAAACAGCAGATTGGCTTCACGCCCCCCTATCCATCTACGAGGTCCATCTCGGTTCCTGGCAAAGGGGGTACGAGGGTGAGTTTCTCAACTACCGGGAATTGGCGAAACGCCTGGTCGACTATGTGCAGGAGATGGGTTTCACCCACATTGAACTGATGCCTATTACCGAGCACCCCTATGATCCCTCCTGGGGCTATCAAACCACGGGGTACTACGCACCCACCAGCCGTTTCGGCAGTCCGGAAGACTTCCACTGGTTCGTGGATTACTGTCATCGGCACGGTATCGGGGTGTTCCTGGACTGGGTGCCGGCCCACTTTCCCAAGGACGCCCACGGGCTGGCCTGGTTCGACGGCGAACCACTCTACGAACATGCCGATACAAGGCGGGGCGAGCACCTGGACTGGTCCACACTCATTTACAACTACAGCCGCCATGAGGTTAAGAATTTCCTGCTCTCCAATGCCTTATATTGGCTGGAGGAGTTTCACCTGGACGGTCTGCGCGTCGATGCTGTGGCCTCCATGCTCTACCTGGACTATTCACGGGAAGAGTGGGTCCCCAACGAGTACGGCGGCCGAGAAAACCTGGAAGCTATTGAGTTTATGCGGGAACTCAACACGGTGGTTCACGGCGAATGCCCGGGCATACTGGTCATGGCGGAAGAATCCACCGCCTGGCCCCAGGTAACCCAGCCGACCTATCTCGGAGGCCTGGGCTTCAGCCTGAAATGGAACATGGGCTGGATGAATGACACCCTGAAGTACATGTCCCTGGATCCCATATACCGGCATTACCATCAGGGGGAACTCACGTTCAGCATGATCTATGCCTTCACGGAGAATTTCCTGCTGCCCTTCTCCCATGATGAAGTCGTGCACGGCAAGGGGTCCATGCTCAACAAGATGCCAGGGGATGAATGGCAACGTTTTGCCAATCTGAGGTTGCTATACACCTATATGTTTACCCATCCCGGCAAAAAGCTGTTGTTCATGGGCACAGAGTTTGGCCAGGGAACGGAATGGGACGCCAGTGGCATACTGGACTGGTACGTGCTTGATTACGCTTTCCATCAGAAGCTGCAACGGCTGGTGAAAGACCTGAACCGACTGTATACCGGGCACCCAGCCCTGCACCAGTATGATTTCGACGACTTGGGGTTCGAATGGATTGACTGCAACGACGCTCAGAATTCCGTGCTGGTCTATCAACGCAAGAGTGACGACGAGGTCATGGTGATAGCGCTCAACTTCACCCCCACGCCCAGGGCCGGCTATCGCATCGGTGTACCCAGGCCCGGCGCCTATCTTGAGATAATCAATTCCGACTCCGATTACTATGGAGGAAGCAACCTGGGCAACGGACCGGGCCTGTTGATGGCCGAGGATCAGGAATGGATGAACAACCCCTGCTCGCTCACGGTAACCTTGCCACCCCTGGCGGGCATTATTCTAAAGGCTGAGGGGCCGGTAAAAGAGGGGCGGGTAGGAAAACCCATGGCAGAAAAAGCGATTACGGAGAAGCCGAAAACCAAACCCCCGGTGCGGCTAAAGGCCCCCAAATAAAGCAAAGTTACGGATCCCATGCCCAACAGACTGAAAGAGAATTTTTCTGCGGGGAAGGTCCGCATCGAGGTGAGCGGACAGGAGTCGGATAACCATCTGGTACTGGACTTCCGAATCGACAGCGATCGTGACTGCGTTCTGCACTGGGGATTGAGCAGACGCCAAAACCCTGGGTGGCACGCCCCACCCGAGCGTTACTGGCCACAGGAAACCACCTCTTTCGACCGGCATGCGGTGCAAAGCGCCTGCAACCGGACGGGCCGGCCGGCATGCGACGTCCGCATCAGGCTTGATCTGGATTGCCCCTGGCACAGCCTGCCATTTGTGCTCTATTTCCCCGGGGAGAACCGCTGGTTAAGGAACAACGGTCAGGACTTCCGGATTAGTTTGCCCCGTGAGAGTAAGGTCCCGTCCCCGCAACAAGCACTGGCGGAGAAGACCCCGCAGGTCGACTGGGGGCGGTGGGAATTCGACCTGGGTAAAGGCGATACCCTGGCTGCCGGCACCCTCGAACAGGAAGAGAGCATACGGGTGATCCTGGCCTGCGATACCGAGGCGCCCCTGTTGTTGCACTGGGGGCTGGCCGGGAAGTTTCGCCACCAATGGCAGCTGCCCCCTGCCGAGTTCCGTCCCCCGGAGACCAGCGATTTCGATAACAAGGCGGTGCGTACCCCCTTCTGTGAACAAGAGGGACTGCGTTGGCTGGAACTGGACTTCCCCCGGTCGGATAGGGGCGAGGGGCCGCGCGGGATCAATTTCATCCTCTACCAGCCCGGGACCGGCCAATGGCTTAAGGCCAATGGGCGGGACATGTACCTGCCACTGGCGCAGGAAGCTGAGGCGGATGACCTCTTCGGCTCCAAAGCGGTGCTGGAACTCGCCGAGGGGATCATCCATGCGGAAATGGGCAAAGGTTCCTGGACCCTTATGCACCGCTTCAATCTGTGTCACGACCTGCTTCAAGGAGCGGAAGACGACCCAGATGCCCTGGCCCTGCTTTTTACCTGGCTGCGCTTCTCATTCATGCGACAACTGGACTGGCAACGCAACTACAACACGCAACCCCGGGAATTGAGCCACGCCCAGGAACGGCTCACCACCCACCTGGCGGAGATTCATATCCAGCATCCCCCAAGCCGGCCCTGGGTCCGCCTGATGCTGGGCACACTCGGGCGCGGTGGCGAGGGTCAGAAGGTGCGTGACGAGATCCTGAACATCATGCACCGCCACCATGTCAAGGAGGTGCATGGGCACTTCATGGAAGAGTGGCACCAGAAACTGCACAACAACACCACCCCTGACGACATTGTGATCTGCGAAGCCTACCTGGCCTTCCTGCACAGCAACGGCGACCTGACTCAATTCTACGACACTCTCCTTCGAGGCGGGGTCAGTCGGGAACGCCTGCAGAATTTTGAACGCCCCATCCGTACCGACCCGGAGTTCTATCCCGACAAGCGGGACGGCCTGTGCCACGATTTTGAGAACTTCCTGCGCATATTGAAATCTATACACTCGGGAACGGACCTTGATACGGCCGCCGGCGCAGTACGTGGCGTGCTCGACCAAGAGCTCAACGCAATACTGAACAACCTGTATGACCAGCGCCATCATGACGCCCCGCTGCGGAACCAGGCGGAGACCATCACCTCCCTGCGTGAAGGCCTGGCCGCACGTATTTCTCAGCAGGGGGATGCGCGAACGGTACGGGAGATGCTGTACCTGGACTTGGCCCTGGAACAGGTGCTGCGAGGCGCCCTCGAACAGCAGCACCCCAGTGATTCGGACATAACAGCCCTGACGGACCTGGTCTGGCTGGTGTTGCGCAATCTGTCCCTGGGTGCAGAAAATGAGGAATTCCAGCTCTGTGCCCGGCACCTGCGGGCACTGATGGAGACATCCGGCGAGAGCCGCGATTGGGCCCTTCACGCCAAAAGCGTAACCGACCGGGCCGGTCGCGCCCTGGCCTGCTGGAGCGAGGCCCTCTATAGCCACCTCCAGCCCAAGGCGGAATACCTGGGAGAAGCCTTCGCCGCCGCTGCCTGGACCATCCCCCTGTTCAGTGAGGAGATTATACGTGGTAGCGCGGGTTTCATGCTCTCCCTGGTGTTGCGTCGTCTGGATCCGCAGCTGCGGGAACGTGCCGGCCTGGGCGGCTGGCAGGTCATTAGCCCGGCACACACCTTGGGACGGGTGCAGGTAGTGGACAGCCTGCGCTCCGTTCAGGGCGATGCGTTCACCACCCCTACGGTGCTGGTCACGGATGCCGTGGCCGGGGATGAGGAGATCCCCGTGGGCGTGACCTCGGTGATCACCTCCGACACGCCTGACCTGGTCTCCCATGTGGCGGTTCGGGCCCGTAACACTCGGGTGCTGTTCGCCACCTGCTACGACGACGGCCGCTACGAACAGCTCAAAGCGCTCCAGGGTACGCAACTTGCGCTGGACGTGAGCCCGGCTGGTGACGTGGAATACCAGGAGACCGGCGGCATATCGGCAACAATCGACACGGAAAGCGCTGCCCTGGTCCTGCGCCGGCGGGCGTTCTCAAGCTGGGCGGTGGCACATGACCAATTCGATAATGAGATTGTGGGCGGCAAATCCAACAATCTCCAGGCCTTGCGGGGACGACTGCCCGACTGGATAGGTTTCCCTCCGTCCATTGCCTTGCCTTTTGGGGTGTTTGAGCAAACCCTTTGCTCCCCCGAGAACCGGGAACTGGCGCAACAATTGGCTGCCCTTCTGCAGCAGGCATACCGGTACCCTGAAAGCCATCTGTCCCAGGTGCGTCAGCTGCTGCAGGGACTCGCAGCTCCCGAGGCGCTTCACGACGCGCTGTCGACCGTCTGGCATGAAGCGGGCCTGCCGCAAACAGATTGGGCCCTGATCTGGCAGGCGATAAAGAAGGTATGGGGGTCCAAGTGGAATGAGCGGGCCTGGTACTCCCGCACGGCCCGCAACATTAACCACGATGATCTTATGATGGCGGTTCTGATCCAGCAGGTGATAGCGGCGGACTACGCCTTTGTCATTCACACCGTCAACCCGATCACGGGCCGGGACGACGAATTGTTCGCCGAGGTGGTACCGGGCCTGGGCGAGACCTTGGTGGGCAACTATCCCGGGCGGGCCCTGGGCTTTGTCTGTCGCAAGGTGGACCTTGTCCTGAAGCTGCTTTCCTACCCAGGTAAGAGCCTGGGCCTATACGGCAGCGGCGTGATCTTTCGCTCCGACTCAAATGGGGAGGACCTGGAACGCTTCGCCGGGGCGGGTTTGTATGACAGCTTCCTGGCCGAACCACCCCAGGAGCGGCTGCTGGACTACGCTGGCGATCCCCTGGTCTGGGACCGGGGATTCCGAGAGAAGATGCTTCGCACCATCGCCCGCATTGGCCTGGAAGTGGAGCAGGCCTGCGGTTCAGCGCAGGACATCGAGGGCGCCGTGCAAGACGAAGATTACTATCTGGTTCAGACCCGGCCGCAGGTGGGCCTGTAGATGACTGGCAAGATTTTTATTGGAAACCAGACGGCCTTCTCCGCGTCCAGCACCATGGAGCCCCTGGAGTTCGCGGTGGAACAGGGCTTTGGAGCTTTTGAGTGGTTCGCCGACAAAAAGACGGGCGATGATAGTACCCCGGCCGGCTGGGACGAAACCGACATGGATGAGGATAAACGCCATGCCATCCGCAACATCGGTGAATCCCACGACATCATCTACACGGTGCACGCGCCGTGGCAGGCGAATCCCCTGCAGCCCGATGGTGAGGGACTGCTGAAATGCAGCCTGGATTTTGCGCGAGACATCGGTGCGAACCTGGTCAATCTCCACCTGTATATGGATCAGGGCGCCCAGGCCTATGTGGATGCCCTGGCGCCGGTCATCGCTTATTCAGCCCGGTGCGGTGTGCGCATCAGCATCGAAAACACGCCCCTCACGGGCCCTGCCGACTTTAACGCTACCTTCAGGTGTCTCGACAGTCTGGGGATGGATACCCGCCATGTGGGCATGTGCCTGGATATCGGCCACGCCAATCTGTTCGCTGGGACCCGCAACGACTATATCCGCTATATGGACGAACTGGCGCCCGAGGTGCCTATCATTCACCTGCACGTGCACGAAAACTGGGGCGACTGGGACAGTCACCTGCCGCTGTTTACCGGTCCCGCCCGGGACAACGAGGCCGGTGTGCGCACCTTTGTGGAGCGCCTGCAGAAACGCCGCTACAGCGGCGCTATAATCCTGGAACAGTGGCCGCAGCCGCCGCAACTGCTGGTGGCCGCCGAACAGCGTCTCCATGCGCTATTCCAATCGGTTAAGACAGAGCGACGCCGGCGTAGACACAAAAGCGCTGAGGGCGCGTCGCGCCTTGAGGAACCAGAACCCTATCCGCTCGCTCCACCGCTAGTGGACCTCCCCCTACCGGAAGAGGAGTTTTGCGCCCGCATTGCAGCAGCCCACGCCAGATACCCCAGTTGGCGCCAACGCCTGGGTTGGATACAGGAAGTCGTCTCAGCGCCGGGTTTCGCGGCCAGTCCGGAACAACTGGCCAGTCTGGCCATTTATCTGCGCTTTATGGGCACTGGCGAGGTGAAGTGCGAGGAAGATGGGCGTCATTTCCGTCCCCACCACCACGCCAGCGCGGCACTGGCGATCGAAGACAGGCTGGCGACCGTCACAGCCCCGCAAGATCGTTGGATTCTGCGCAAGATTCACCCCTGGCTGCCCTCCTACAGCAAGGAATTTCAGCGCAGCGAGCCCCTGACCCGGATTCGTGACATCGCCCACCGCAACGATATTCCCAAAGCACTCAAACGGGAGATCAAGCACCGGCTACAGAACAAACTGCACCGTTGCGCCGGACCGGAAGACCTCAAGACCTCGAGGGAGATACTCGAACGCATCAGCGCGCCCGGGGCGGACTACTCCCCTGGGTTCGTCGAGCAGTTCAGGATCTGCCATCAGGAGTTAAGTGAGTTTTTCAATGCCAGCACCCTGGATCAACGTCTGGAGGGACTGCTTCCTTCACTGCCCGCGGGGGATGCGGCGCGCATGCGTTGCTTTCTGCTCCTCAAGGCGAAACGGGGACGCCCGGATGCGGATCTGCTGGAACTCCTGGCGCAGCTGACGGCCTTGCGGGAAGGCCTATCCCAACGGACCCCTGAAGCCGAGGGCGAACAGGCGCAACGGCTGCGCCTCGCCGATATCGGTCTGGAGGACTACGCCTTCGCCCTCCTCAGCGAGGCCGCCAACCGCTTCGATTCCCAGGGATGGAGCAGCCTGTTAGCGGCATTGGCCATTGCCGTCGCCAATGTAAGACTCAGTGACATGGAAGCCCCGGAGTGCACGGCCGTGATGTCGGAGCTGCAGGCCTGGACGCCGATGTTTGACCCAACCCAACGCTTCCATTTGCTGCGCCTGAAGGCGACCCTGGAGCGGACCAGGCGTATTGCGGACAGCTATTCCGATCGGGTCCTGGCCCTTTTCCCACCTCGCGTCACCGCCCTGGGCCGGGCGCTGGGTATCGCCGAACACACCATCAGCCTGTTCTGCGAAGGAGATATCCGTGGCAATGTCATCTTCCAACTCGCCAAGCTGGTGGAGAGCGCTCAGCGCGACATCGGCACCGCACTGAACCTCTCCCCCTGGGCCACGCTGGTGCCGGGCGAGACGTCCGGCAGACTACTCCGATGCGCCACCCTCGAGATGCTGTCCCTGCGGGACCGGCCGGTGATCGTTCTGCTAGACAAGGCGGAGGGCGACGAGGAGATCCCCTGCAATGTGCGCGGCATCCTGCTCAGCCACGCCATTCCGCACCTGTCCCACATGGGGGTGCGGGCCCGACAGGCCGGCGTTCCCTTCGCCACCTGCGAGCACAGGCAGTCCCTCATGGCACTCGAATCCTACCTGAACAACCGCGTTTCTCTGCGGATCACGGCAGATGATGTAGCGATTGGGCCGGCCGCACCCACCACAGGCCTAAGGGCGCCTGTGCGGAGGAAAGAAAAGCGGCTGGTTCCCGCAGTGGAACTTTGCCAGGGGAGTCACACGGTCCCCCTCAGGGAGGCAACAGCGGCCAGCTGCGGTGCCAAGGCCGCGGCGGCGGCAAGGCTTCTCACCCTGGCGGAGAAATCCGCCGGTCTGTTTCGCGCGCCTCAAGGGCTGGTCCTGCCCTTCGGGGCCATGCAGCACAGCCTGGGACAACAGCCGGTGAGAAAAAAAGAATACCTGGCATGCCAGGCCTATCTGCATCAGGCCGATCCGGGGGCCCTGGATGGCACCCTGAAGCGGTTGCGCGACATCCTGTTGGGGCTTCCCATAACCTTCGAGATCAGCGAGGAGATTCGGCTGTTCTTCGGCGCAGGCGCCCGTCTCGCGGTACGATCCAGCACCAATGGCGAGGACCTGGAGAAATTGGCGAGCGCCGGTCTGTATAATTCCTGCATCGGCGTGTCGGCAACGGACAGCACCGATGCCATACGCCAGGTATGGGCCTCGCTCTGGACACGCCAGGCTGTCATGAGTCGGACCCAAAACGGCATTCCCCATCCGGATATCCACATGGCGGTCCTGATACAAGAGATGGTGGCACCTGAACTCTCCTTCATCATGCACACCACCGATCCTATTACCGGAGACCGGGGCCAGGCCTGGGTGGAGCTGGCGCTGGGCCTGGGTGAGACCCTGGCATCCGCCAGACAGTCCGGAACGCCATACCGCATGCGGTGCAATCGGAACATTGGCGAGGCGGCATTAACCACCTGCGCCAGTTTCAGTCTGGCCCTGCGGCCGGCGCCGCGAAAAGGCCTGAAACAGGAGCTGATCGACTACAGCACCGTACCCCTATCCGCCGACCCATCCGCGGCCGCCATGCTGGGCGAACGCCTGGCGGAGATCGCTAAATTTCTGGAGACGCAGCTGGGCGCCCCCCAGGACGTGGAAGGGGTTATCACCGCAGAGGACATCCATATCGTCCAGACCCGTCCTCAGCAGGGAGTACAATCCCGGATCGCCTAGCTATCGGGAGACAGGCCTATGTCCTCACCCAAACTGCTCGCCATGCTCAGTACCCAACCGCCTATCGAGGGCGATGACGCACTGCTGCGCCTGGCGCAGACACGTTTAGGGGAGGCCGGGCTCGGGGGGGAGTTCTATCCGGGCAGTCCGGAACATCTGCAACGGCTGCTCGCATACCGTCCTCATACCCTTCCCTGCACGGCCCATCTGCCCCGGGACATCAATCTACTCCAGAAAACGGGGCGTGCGGCCCTGACGGAATTCGTGCGCGTCGCCGCGGGAAAGCTATACGGTCTGGTGCTCCATGACCAGCGGGCGTTTGCCGAGAATCCCAAGGAGACCCTCAACGCCTTTCGGGAGACGGATCGGTTGCTGTCCCGGATCACTGACGCACCCCTGGTCTTTGTAGAATATGCGGCTGGCCTGGAACCCGATTTCTACGCCAGCCTGTTTGAACGCTGCACCGATGTGCGGCGCCTAAGTGCGGCCATCGATGTGGGGCATGTGGGTATCCATGTGTGCCGCTCGGCCTATCGGGCCCAAAACCCCCATGAGGACGTCTGCGCGCTGCATCCTGACAGCCCGGAACTTCCGGTAAAGATCGAAACTGTCCAACAAGCGACAAGCAGGGCCCTGCCCGCCGTTCTTGGTCTCATTGATCGTCTGACGCGGCTGGACAAACCCTTGCATTTTCACCTTCACGACGGACATCCCCTCTCGCCCCTGAGTCATTTCGGCGTCTCGGACCACTTGAGTTTCCTGCAGCAGATCCACCTGCCTTTTGCCTACCATGGCCGCAACCTGGTGAAAGGGATGTTCGGGGTCTCAGGCCTGCGCGACATCATCCATACGGCGATGAGGAGAGACGCTTCCGATGGGCTCTCATTCATGCTGGAAATGCACCCCATGGAAGGCCGAACGCCCCTGAGGGAACACACGCCGTTTTTCTCTCATTGGCGGGATAAATCCAATGCGGAAAGGATGAATTACTGGTTGGACATGCTTCTGGAAAACGCCACTCTGGTTCGGGAAGCCTGGGAGGTATAGAAGGCAGCTGACATCTGGCAACTAATCGAAGCCATACCCTGTGTGGTGGTCCACCGAATCTTTGTGCCTACCGATCTAGTCGTAGCCTTCTGAATTCACTGAAGCAAACAGCCGATACATTTTTCCTGACTTCGGCCACGATCGCATCCTGGGTGAAACGCATCGATCAAGAAGGCCCGAATGCCCTGTTGCAACTGCGCGAGCCGGTGAACAAGTTCCCCGCGCGCGGTGGCTGCGCAATGCGCCACGCGCATCTCCGTACGCACCGGCTGCGGGTCACTGTGGTGCTCGCATTCGCCTTGATATGCGCTATCATTGGAGCCGGAAGCACCTGCCGATCGTTGATTTGAATCGCACAGCATAGCCCAAGCGTTTCATATCTCGGCACCTGCCGGCGTCGCTTGTTTTCCTTGTGCTCCGATGCCCGCCAGGTGGGCATCTTGAAACATCTGCGCTATGAAGATGCCGATTAGCACAGACATCGCCCAGTCAATTGCCGCGCAGGTATGGGAGGAAACTTTCGCTAGATTATCACACACCAGGTGAAACCAGTTTTCAACATTCAACCGGGATCTAGACGCCCGCTCGGAGCCACGGTATACCGAGAAGGCGTCAATTTTTCTCTGGCCAGCAAAGATGCCACCAATGTGGAGCTATTGCTCTACGAGGCGGTTGACAGCCTTGAACCCTTCCAAATCATCGAACTCGATCCAGACATTCACAGGACTTTCATTTTCTGGCATGTTTTCATTGATCAGCTGGGTCCTGGCGTCCTTTATACCTGGCGCGTGCAGGGCCCATCAGACACCCAGGCCAGTGGCCGACGCTACAACGGCTCCATAGAACTACTCGACCCCTGGGCTCGCGGGGTAATTGACAACTTATGGAACCGTTCTTCCGCCAACCGCACTCTGGGAAACAGCATGCGGGCCATGGTGGTCAATCCGCTTGATACGCCACTCCGGAAGGATGGCCGGGTGAGGACCAAATCCTACCGATCTCAGGATGCCATCATTTACGAGATGCACGTCGGAGGCTTCACGCTGCACCCGTCCTCCGGTGTGGACGAGCGCAAACGGGGAACTTTTGCCGGTGTCATCGAAAAGATCCCCTACCTCAAAGAACTGGGCATTACTCATGTCGAACTGCTTCCAGTGATGGCATTCGATCGCCAGGATGTTCCCCCCTCAGTGGCTGATCGGAGTCTTTACAATTACTGGGGATACAGCACCCACAGCTTCTTGAGTCCTCACCCACACTACTGCCAGACCCCCGAACAGGGCACCCACCTGGAAGAATTCCGGGAGATGGTCGATGCACTGCATGATGCTGACATCGAGGTTATCCTCGATGTGGTTTTCAATCATACCGCGGAAGGTGGAGAAGCCGGCCCCACCATCAATTTCAAAGGCCTGAGTAACGATACCTTCTACCATCTGGACCCCAGTGACCGTCGGCTTTACCGAGACTACACCGGCTGCGGAAACACCGTAAACTGCAACCATCCGTTCGTCTCCCATTTCCTGGTCAGCTGCCTGGAATTCTGGGTTGTGGAGATGGGCGTAAACGGATTCCGCTTCGATCTTGCCAGTGTGCTGGCACGGGATGTGAATGGTGAACCCATGCCCACCCCGCCGGTGATCTGGGCCATCGAATTATCTCAGGCGCTGTCTGCCAGTCGCCTGATCGCGGAGGCCTGGGACGCAACAGGTCTCTATCAGGTAGGACGCTTTCCGGGCTATCGCTGGAGTGAATGGAATGGCCGTTATAGGGATGTGATCCGGCGCTTCGTGCGAGGTGACCCCGGTGTTCTCAGCGAGGCGGCCACCCGTATCGCCGGAAGCAGCGACTACTATCAGAAACAGGATCGTCACCCCTTCAACAGCGTAAACTTTATTACCTGCCATGACGGGTTCACTCTGATGGATCTGGTGAGCTACAACCGGAAGCATAATCTGCCCAATGGCGAAAGTAATATAGACGGGCACAACGACAACCTCAGCTGGAATTGCGGGATCGAAGGGGATACCGACGATCCCGTGGTGCTGAAGTTGCGTGCCCAACAGGCACGCAACTTCATGGCTGTTCTCCTTCTTAGTCAGGGGCTTCCGATGGTACTATCCGGTGACGAGGTGCTGCGTAGCCAGCATGGGAACAACAATGCCTGGTGTCAGGACAATGAGACAGGATGGTTTGACTGGAGCCTGGTTGAAAAGAACCGGGACATGCTCGAATTCACCAAGGCGATGATCGCGCTCCGAAAAAGACACTCCAGCCTGCGCAGAAGGCTGTTTTTAAAAGGTGACGAAAACACGCCGGGTGATGAATTGCCGGACATCCGTTGGGCCGGTGACTCACAGGAACAGTCTCCGTGGGATTCTCCCTTGTCCCGTTTGCTCTGTTTTACCCTGGCATCCCAGCATCCGGACGAATACCATCTGCATGTGGTAATTAATATGTCGGAGGCATCCAAGCAGCTCGAGTTACCACATATTGCAAACTATCGTTGGTATCTCGCGGTCGATACCGCGGCCCCGGACGGACGCTGGCATTACCCCCCTGAACAGCAGAAAGCGGTGGATGGTTCTGATTGTTTGGTGCGCCCGCGTAGCGTACTGGTATTTGAAGGGAAACCGGCTTAGAAACCAAAGCATATCGGAATACTCTGAGATGATTTTATATCTAGAAACTCCGAGCGGCCTGGAGTACCAAGGACGGGTTGTGATCAGATATCAGGGCAATCAGCCATGATCCACCACGCAGTGATGCTCAACCTGCATCAGCCGGCAGGCAATCTGGAGCATCTGCTCGAGCACCAGCCTTGGGAAGCAAAAGAGATACTCCTTGCGATGGACCGCATCGCCCGCACACTCTGGCATTACGAAGGCCTGGGAAAGGTACATCTCTCTCTTTCCGGTACTCTTTTGGAGACCTTGTCGAATCCTGATTTCCAGGCACGCGTCTACGGCATCGTTGATGCGGGTGCGTTGTTGTGGCACCTGCAAAACAAACAAATCATCAGTATCCTGGGCACCGGCTACTACCACCCGGTGTTGGCCCTGATTCCTCCCGCGGACCGCGAAGAACATCTGAAACGCTGGCTTGGCATAGCCCGCCATCTCCTCTGGCGGCGCCATTTCGACGGATTCTGGCCACCCGAGATGGGCTTCACCATGGAACTGATTCCACTGCTGAAAGCTCTCGGGTACCGCTATGTGATGGTGGACAGCGAACACGTAGAACCGGTCACTGCCATGAATTGGCATGAGCTTCGCTACCGCCCACATGTAGCCAATTATCAGGGGGAAGAGATCATTGTCGTGATCTGCGACCGGTCACTCTCCGATGCCCAGGAATCCGGCATGGAATTTTCCTGGTTCCTGCACGAGATCGAGGAACGCACACGACGTTGCGACTTCGAGCCACTGGTGTTGACGGCGACGGACGGTGACAATGGTGGTTGGTTTCGAAATACCGGCCAAGGAGGCAGCTTCTGGGGAGAGTTCTGGCCTGAATACATGAGTCATGCAGCCCAGGAACATGCCCATGTTCGATCCTGCTTCATTAGCGATTACCTCGACCAACAGGGGGCCTGGGGAGAGGTGAAAGTTGGCGATGGTGCGTGGAATACAGGTTGGCATGACGGCCATGGATTCACGCAGTGGACCGGTTCAACCAGTCAGCAACTGGCACTGGAACGCATCCGGGAAACAAGTAAAGCTATTCACGAGGCCCGCTGGGCGGCGGGTGAGTCTCATTGTAACGACTCCGGAGAATGGGCGTTGCTCGAGGAGGCAATGTGGCACCTGCTGAGGGCAGAGACCAGTTGTAACCTCTACTGGGGTGAGGCATGGGTGCCCCGTTGTCACGCCGATGTCGATTTGGCATGGGGAGCCCTCAATCGATTGCCCCTAAAGAAGAGAAATTGACGAGCGCCCCGGGAAAGGATCCATGAGAAGGCAAACACTACATCGATAGCCCATTCATTCGACGAAAGCACCTGTCTGTGGCGAATTTATAATTATCACCTGAAAACGATAACTTAGGCTGTCTTGTTCCTGAATAAAAAGGGGTCGGTGACAGGTAAATAAAAAGGGGTCGAAAAATAAAAAGTAAAAAGGGGTCGGTGACAAATGAGAATCGTTTGTCACCGACCCCTTTAGTTTTAGTTTCTGAAACAGGTATCCGTATGTGGTTGCTATTCGCTTTGGTGTTCGGCGGTGTATTCATCTATGGGGTTTCTTAGGTCTCCGACTAGGAAATCGTGGTATGAAGTTGTTGAAGCCGGTCTAGATAGGCGGAGAAATTCAGTCACCGACTAGAAATTAAGTTAACGCTTGCCGTGAAACTCGACTATCGTCAGAGATAGTTTCTCAGGGTTCTATAGCTCGGCCGTTATAGGACGCAATTATTTCGCGGATTCAACTCTGAAGTGCATACCGGTTATACGGCCTGCGCCGCCATGTGATTTTGCATCGAAACCTCAGGCGTTATAAAGCCCAACGTCTTTCGGGGTCGTTGGTTGAGCTGGGTAACAGTCGCCGCGACTTCCTTATCAGTGACTTGCTTGAAGTTCGTGCTTTTAGGCCAGTATTGGCGTAACAGACCGTTTGTATTTTCATTCAGGCCTCTCTCCCAGGAGTGGCAGGGCCTGGCGAAGTACACAGCAGCTCCAAGTTCAGTGGTCAGTTCCTCATGGTAGGCGAATTCCTTTCCGTTATCCGCTGTGATGGTGTGCAGGGCACCCTGGTAAGGCTTGAGCAACGCGATGGTTGCAGCGGTCACCACTTCAGCACTCTTATTGGGCACATTCGCCACCAAGGTGAACTGCGTCACTCGCTCGACAATGGTCACCAATGCACCACTATGGCCTTTGCCTATCACCGTATCAATCTCCCAGTCACCGATGCGTGACTTCTCATCTACGACCGCAGGACGCTCCTCAATGCCTACACGATTGCGGATCTGCCCCCTGCTGCGCTTGCCATTGCTGCGCTTCTGATACTTCTTTCCTTGCCGCCTGAGGTGGGTATATAGCTCACCACCTGCTTGCTTGTCTGCCCAGATATGCTGATAGATCCGTTCGTGACTCAGGCGCTCTGACTGCTCTTCAAAGAGCCAGCCTGATATCTGCTCTGGACTCCACTTCTCACGCAGTTTCAGCTCTACTCGCTCAATCATCGAATCGTCCATTTTGATCGTCTTGGCAGCACTGTGCCGGCGCTCATCGGTCTTGCATTGAGCCTGTTTATGGCGGTAACCGCGTTGACCGCTGTTACGTTTCAGCTCTCGCGATATTGTCGACTGACTGATTTCGATGGTATCAGCGATTTCCTGCTGGGTCATTCCGCTTTTCTTTAACACCTCAATCTGGCATCTTTGTTCATAGGTCAGTTGCTTGTAGTTACTCATCGTTGCATCTCTTGCTGGAGAAGAAGCGGTTAGCCTACTTGCAGCTGACCTCTACTTCCAGGGGTTCAAGTTATGCACTTATGAGTTGAATCCGGGACATTTAAATCGAAGGGTTCGCAATTTTATTACCCTGGATGTCTGCTACGGGTCGGGAACCGACTATTGCAGTGCACAAATTGAAGGTCTGGTTCTGGGGATGGATTCCGCAAAAGGGTAGTAAAACGGAATCGTAGATTCTTCCGACAACCTATCATCTCCCAGGAAACCAGATAGCAGACATTGACCTTTGGTCGCTGTTCGGTCGAAAGTAGGCATCTAAGCGATTAAACATTATTGGAATACCAATATGACCTATGTCGTAATGGAAAACTGCATTCGCTGTAAATATACGGATTGCGTAGAAGTGTGTCCGGTAGATGCCTTTCGCGAAGGACCTAATTTTCTTGTCATCGATCCTGAGGATTGCATTGACTGTGATGTGTGTGTACCTGAATGCCCCGCCGAGGCGATACTACCCGAAGATGATGTACCGATTGATCAAAGAGTATTCATTGAGATTAATGCTGAACTCGCCGCTATGTGGCCGGTAATCACGCAGAAAAAGCCGCAACTGCCTGATGCTGAAGAGTGGAATGGAGTGGAAGGCAAGGTTCAGTATTTGGAGCGATGACGTCAATATGAGCGGCTTCAAATATACTGGGACCATACGTAATGGAGGATTTAGCGGCTGCTGGTTGACATTAGCATAAAGGTCGCCTTCGGGTCGTGAGCCGCCCATTGCACCGCACAAAATGAAGGTCCGCTAAGGTTTGCCCTGGCGGGATTTTTATTTCTTGTTTCCTATAAAGCGGACGTTCCCATGGTGCAGCGCAATGGTCTCTACCCGGCCAGGAGCCGCCCCATAATCCCGGGTGCAGGCGAGCGGAGCGAAGCGCATCGCATCTTCCGCAATAATTGTGATCCCTCCGTCCCGTCTTCACTAAAACGAAGGACATAGTCCCTCGTCTCCAGTGGTGGACGGTGAGTGACCCTGCCCGGAATATCGAGCTAGTTGCGCGAAGGATAGATGCCGCGCAGGTTGATGAAGTAGGCTACGTCTCCGCCATCCTCTGACTTGATAGTCGGCATCTTGGGAAGAGCGAAGGTCCGGCGGCCGTCGCCTCCGAACTCCGTTCCGATAAGCGAAAAGAGTGCTGAGTTTTCGGAGATAGAAAGCAGCGTCCCATCACACTTGGCCCAACCATGTGGAACCCAATTCCATGGAAACATACAGATCTGACCGATGAAAAAATCCATTAACGAACTCCTTTGTTAGTGAAACTGAGCGAAGTGTATAGCAATGGACGTACCTCATCAGGTCTATCCATTGATTTCCGTTCGAGTTGTTGAGTCATTTTGTTCTCCCCATCCTCAGCAGATTTACTTGTACAAGTTCCAGAGTAAAGAACTTGCACCACGCTACTAACCCTAGTATCTGGCTTACAAGAAACAACGCTAAATAAATTGAGGGATAAGAATTTTTCGTAGACAGTGGGCTATCAGGGTGCACCATGCAAGGGGCTGCTTATTTGAAGTGAAACCCGTATCCAGTAAAGCTGACGCTTAGGTCAGAGAATGGTATGCCTGTTCCCGGCCACAATCGGCCGTTGAAGAATGTACTACCAGTGACTCCCGAATTTCCTTAAATTAGTAATGGTGTAATCGTTAGGATCTCGACTACTCTGATTTGAATAGCTAAGGAATCAGTAAACGTATCTAACAGGAGAAATTCCAAATATGACTACGCTGATCGCTTTTCATGAAGTAGAGGATGGGCATGTATGGTCAAAGGCCTGGAAGAAAGGTGCCGGTAGCCGACACGAAATGTTCGCCAAGATAAATGTTACTGCTCGCACATTCCATGATCCTAATGACTCGAACTTGACAGGTCTCATTTTTGAGGTACCGGACATGGTACAGTTCCAATCATTTATGGAAAGCGACGAAGCGAAGAAGGCCATGGAAGAAGATGGCCTGAAGGTTGATACCATCCGGGTATTAAGCGAGTTTACTCCATAGAGGAATAGAGTCTTACAATTACATTTAGGCCAATATTTGGCTACACCACTGCTTACTCTACTAACGAAGCGTGGATGTTAATTGCGGCCTAATTATCGCCCCAGTTCTGTTTCGAGTGAGGACACGCATTCACTCAAACAAATAGCATGCAAGCTTTCTGGTGACGATGCCTGAAATCTACAATGCTGACATCCAAATCACGGAATCTGATAGCCGCTGTCGGCCAAGTGCAGACGTACACAACGTGGACCCAAATTCCGTTGGACAGATGTGTAATGCTACGACCCTAGAACTAACCCTTCTTGCCGCGACGATCGCTAGCTGCAATCGATAGGTTGCCCACAATTCTATTTCAGAGAAGGGTAACGAATAGTTTTGGGCTACAATTATCGATTATTGAAAATCTCCAGTTTATTTCGGTGTGGATGAACTGCAGTTGACTATTGAATAATCAGCACAATGCCGTTCAATCGAAAATTCAGGTTCAATACTGGGAAACCGTTTGCAAGGTAGCAGAATATAAGGACAAATGATGATTCAAATCAATTTTACACAGTTCGTTGGAACCGGAAACGACCTCCTCTCTGAACCATCTGGAATCGCTCAACTTTCTCATCAGGATGGACGCTTTGTTATCGTCAACGATACCAATGCACAAAAAGCATTATTTGTTGCAGAGATGGGGGGCAACGGCAAACTGCATTCAAAAAAGCTTGATTTTCCGGATAGTCCCGAACTGGATGACTTGGAAGGTGTGGCCCTGTCGGGAGATTGGATCTATGTCATTTCATCCCACAGCGCGGTCGATGATGATGACAGCAAGGCCAGACGGCTCGCGCGCTTCCAGATCAGGGGGGATAGTGTGTCTGAATTGCAGGATGCAAGGGGCGCCGAGCACCTAAAGAAACGCGTCAAGCGGGCCCTGGAGGCCAAACATCCTCAACTGGAGGACGAGGATTTTGCCGACGAAGAGTTCAACATCGAAGGCTTTGCCAGTCAGGATGATGAGTTCCTAGTCGGCCTGCGTAGCCCTATAGTGGATGGCAAAGCCATGGTCGTCAGAACATATGGTCTGCAAGGGGCTTACGGCATTGAACCCGGGAAATATGGTGTATTCGCTAATTCTGTCCCCTTGGACCTGAAAAAGGGAGGAATACGCTCACTCTCCTATATACCCGATCTGGGAGGCTACCTCATAGTCAGCGGCAAAACTGTCTCCGGGCAGGAAGAGTTCGAATGCGGCATGTCTACAGACCCCAAGATATCGAAGTTCCTCCTTTGGTTCTGGGATGGTGAAGAGCGTTGCATCCAAGTTTCATGTTTCGATCTGAAACAAGATGGCGTGAGAATCCAACCAGAAGGAATTAGCCCTGCCACCTTGGATGACCGGCAGACCATTTGTATCGTGAGTGATGACGGTGATGAGGATAACCAAATACCTGGACGGTATTCCCTTCTACCCGAAACACAGTATCAGGAGTTAAAGGACCTTATTCGGCAATCGAGCAAATCTGGGTGACTAAAGTAGTAAAGCTTGTGGCAGGGTGGAGTAGAAAGCAGGTTTTTGCTTCTTTAAGTCACATTTAAATCGAAGGGTTCGCAATTTTATTACCCTGGATGTCTGCTACGGGTCGGGAGCCGACTATTGCAGTGCACAAATTGAAGGTCTGGTTCTGGGGATGGATTCCGCAAAAGGGTAGTAAAACGGAATCGTAGATTCTTCCGAC
>JAQYVO010000202.1 GCA_030145425.1 Chromatiales bacterium
CGCATGATGGATACGTCGGAATTTGGTGTCTGGGCAATGATCGCCTTCTGGGGATCGGCCGTGGGCGGTATCGCCATCGCCATATCATGGGCCAGGTCCAGGGGAGGTAATCCTGTCAAAAGGGATCTGTTGATCCAATCCCTGAAACGGCGGTTCGAGGCGGGCGAGATCAGTCAGGCAGAATACGAAACGAAGCTGGCGGGATTATCCAATGATAAACACCGGAGATAAGGCAACGGGTTTTCCCCTAATTGTTCACACAGGCTTCGATGTCCTTGGCTGCAAACAGACCGGGTAAACTGTCGGCCGATATGGGGACGCTGTAGAGAAACCCCTGCATCTCGTCACAGCCCAGCGCAGCCAGAAACTTCCGCTGCTCGGGGGTTTCCACACCTGTTGCAATAACTTGCATGTCCAGGCTGTGGCCCAGGGCGACAATCGCCCGGGTAAGTGAAAGGTTATCCTTGTTCGAGGGGATATCCCGAACCAGCGAGCCGTCGATTTTCAATCGGTCCAACGGCAGCCGCCTCAGATAACTCAAGGACGAGAAGCCGGTACCGAAATTGTCGACAGCCAACGCCAAACCGAGCAATTTCAATCCATCCAGTTTGGGCAATACACGATCGACCTGCTGCATCACCGCACTTTCGCTGATCTCCAATTCCAGATAGGTGGGGTCCAGTCCGGTTTCCCGGAGAATGCGGCTGATATCCCCGAGCAGGTTGTGGCTCATTAACTGTCTCCTTGACAGATTAACACTGACCCGGAAGGGGGGTAGACCCTGATCCTGCCAGGCGCGTGCCTGCACGCAAGCTTTCCAGAGAACCCATCTTCCGATCGTCGTTATGGCGCCATTTTCTTCCGCAAGGGGGATGAACCTGTCGGGCGGCAACGTGCCCATCTCAGGGTGGTCCCATCGCACCATTGCCTCCACACCGGTGATCGCGTCGTTGCCGAGGGAAAACTGCGGTTGATAATGTACAACCAGTTCGTCACGTTCCAGTGCATTATGCAGTTGCTTTTCGAAAGAGTGGGAATCCAGCGCTCCTTCCGCCAGTTCCGTCTTGTAGAACTGGTATCGCTGGCGGCCCTGATTCTTGGCCTGGTACATGGCGGCGTCGGCGTTCTCCAGCAATGCGCCCGCGTTCAAGCCATCCTGGGGATAGACGCTGATACCGATACTTGCGGAGATGAATACCTCGGGCCCGTCAAGATCGAAGGGCCGGGAAAGCATTTCGATGATATCCCGTGCCACCTTTGCTGCGTTGCTCGGCTTGGTAAGTCCTTCCAGCACCACGCACAGTTCGTCTCCGCCCAGACGGGCGACGGTGTCTTCTTCGCGGACTTTATTCAGCAACCTATCCGCCACCAACTGCAGCAGCCGGTCGCCCGCGGGATGACCCAATGTGTCGTTGACGTTCTTGAAGCGATCAAGATCCATGAACAGAATCGCCACATGACTGTCTTGGCGGTTGGCGCGCTGAATCGCCTGTTCCAGCCGGGCGTTCAGTAGCAGTCGATTAGGCAGTCCGGTCAGAGGATCGTGATGCGCCATGTAATGGAGCTCTTCCTGGGACTGCTTTATGCTGCTTATGTCCGAAAAAACGCTGACATAATAAATGAGCTCCCCGTCTTCGCTGCGAACGGCGCTGATGCTCTGCCATTTCGGATACACTTCACCATTTTTTCTGCGATCCCAGATTTCGCCCTGCCAGTGATCGGTGTCTTTCAGGCTGGTCCACATCTCCTTGTAGAACGATTTGTCATGCCGGCCGGACTGAAGCAAACGGGGGTCCTTTCCCAGCACTTCTGTTTCCGTGAATCCCGTGATGTCGGTAAAAGCCCTGTTGACGGAAACAATTTTTGCTGAGGGGTTCGTGATAGCGACACCTTCCGTGGTATTTTCGAAAACCGCGGCGGCCAGGCGAAGTCTGGTTTCATTACCCTGCTGGGCCAGGAAAGCCTCTCTTACCTTCACCGAGATTCTGCTGACAATAACCCATCCCAGCAGAACGGCCAGGCATAGTACCATCAGGGATTGAATCCAGGCGTCTCGATTCGACGCGGCCAGCTTTTCTTTGATCCTGTTTCTGCTCTCCAGGTGCATCTGACGCAGTTGCTCGATGCTTTCAAAAAGACCATCCGACTGCAGGGCCGGGGACGGGTGAGCCAGGGGCCTGTCGGAGCGGTCTCCGCCCGGCAGCAGATCCCTGTTTATCCTATCGAGTTGTCTTTGTGCCCTGTCGAGTATTGGCTTGAAGGCCAACGGCTTTTTCGAGGCCGGCTCATTCTGTGCCTGGAGACGCTTTATGTGCGTGAAATACCCGCTTATCAGGCTAAGCGAACCGGCCAATGCATCGGCATTGTAAGCTTGTCCGGTTGAATGGGCCGGCACCTGAGGTAACTGAAGCGGGTGGAGAAGGGGATTCAGCAGGAGCTGTTCCCTGATAAGGGTGCTGTAACGGATGGTTTCCGAATGGTATTGGTTCGCTACCTTTTCCAACTCATGGCGGGCATTTTCCTGCCAGAACAGATAACCGGTGATGGAAACCGACAGCAGGACAACCACTGAAACCGCCGCCTGATAATAGCGTCGAACTAAGTGAATCCCGAATTGTTTGTTTCCTGCATCTGTTTCCATGATCGAAACATCCCTGAGATTGACGATTGTTCGCCTGGTTGCGCACGCGTGCCGGCTCCTGCTACTTCAGATGGGTTAAATCTTTCAGGATTAACGACCGTATCCCTTTTATACTTTAAAAAACAGGTTGAATTTTTCTCTTCTGAGTGATGAATGCGGCAAATTCGGGGGCGGAGGCGCCAACAGGGACATTGCCTGAGTTTGCCGTGATCTGATGTTTATACTAATATTATCAATATTTGTTAACTAATGAATACTTCCTTATAAATATGGATCCGAGAAAGAATCCCTATGCACCGGGTGCAGGAACGCCTCCCCCGGAACTGGCGGGCCGAGACGAAATAATCGAAAGGGCGTCGATTGCCTTGTACCGTATTGGCACTGGGCGTGCCGCACGCAGCCTGATTCTTTACGGGGTGCGGGGCGTGGGTAAGACCGTGCTGCTGCAGCGGATCAGCCTCGAAGCGGAAAACGAGGGTTGTGTGCCGGTGTTTTTCGAGGCGCCGGAAAAACGATCGCTGCCGGCCATCCTGGGGCCGGCCCTGCGTACCGCACTGATACGGATGAGCAGGGGAGAGGCGGCGAAAAAGGCCTTGAGGAAATCACTGGGTGCGCTCGCCAGTTTCGCCCGTTCGGCGAAAATCAAGTACCAGGATGTGGAGTTCAACGTGGATTTCTCCACCGAAGAGGGAATCGCGGACAGTGGCGACCTTGAAACCGATCTCACCGATCTCATGCTCAGCGTCGGCGAGGCCGCGCAAGCGCGCGAGAAGGTCGTGGTTTTGTTCGTCGATGAGCTTCAGTACGTTCCGGAGGGGCAGCTTGCCGCACTGATCAGTGCCCTGCATCGGGCGAGTCAAAAACAGCTCCCCATCACCATGATAGCAGCGGGGCTGCCTCAGCTCCTGGGTCAGCTGGGGCGTGCCAAGACTTATGCCGAGCGCCTGTTCGAGTTTGTACATATCGGCGCTCTGGACCGCGATGCCTCCAGGCAGGCACTTTGCGTTCCGGCCGAACAGGAGGGAGTGGTCTTTGCCGAGAGTGCCATCGAGCAGGTTATTGACCTTACGGAAGGCTATCCCTATTTTCTGCAGGAATGGGGAAAGCATGTATGGAGCGAGGCGAAAGCCAGCCCGATCACCCTGAAGGATGTGACAAGAGCTACGGACGTGGCACGGGCGGATCTGGACGCAAGCTTTTTCCAGGTGAGAATCGACCGGCTCACGCCAGCGGAGAAGCGCTATATGCGGGCCATGGCCGAACTCGGACCGGGACCGCACCGTTCCGGTGAAATTGCGAAAGTATTGGGTAAGGCCAATTCAGCGGTTGCCGCTGTGCGTAATCGACTGATCGCGAAAGGTATGCTGTACAGCCCGGCCCATGGCGATACCGCCTTTACCGTGCCGCTGTTTGACAGTTTCATGAGGCGGGTAATGCCGGATCCGCCATAATGGTAGTTTATGGCGATTGGTTACGCAGTCATCCAGTTCATAGCGGGGTGTAATTGAACTTCTGCCCACCGATGCTGGCCTCGAACATCAAACCGCCCTTGGTGATGGTGAAAGTAGCCATGCCTTTATTGTAACGACCCCCCGAAGTATTGGCGTTGTTCTTACCAGCGCTGGCAGTGGCGGAGTTGCCCGCGGTGTTGGCGGCGGCTCCGGCCGATGCGGTTATTGCTGTGGCCTGGGCTTCCGCACCGAATTCGAAGTTGCCACTGGTGAACTCGTCGAGTGCGCGTTTGTCCTGGAAAAAGATAACCTGGCTGAACCCGATTCCACCTGCCTGGAAACCGATGGTGGCCTGGGCCATGGAGGTACCACCTACATGCTTGCCGCCTTTGTATACGCGACCCTTACCATAGGCGCCACCGATCACAAATCCACCCTTGCCGATAGTGGGAAACAGCGCATATCCATAAGCACTCCCGAACATATTGGAGGCGCCGGCTTTCTCGAATATCTTCTTGGTGTCTGAGTACTCATCGGCCCATGTGACGGTGAAGGGTATGGAGACCAGCAGAATGAGCAAGGTAATGCGGAGCATCGAATTCATGGAGGATCTCCATTGGCATTGCGGTGATAGAGGCTGCATTTTTCCTGATTATGAAGCGGGATACAAGAACCACCGAGTGCGGCCTTGATCAGGAAGAAGGTGTTGCTGCCAAACCCTGTCACTCGATAATACGCTTCAGCAATGCCGCATCGGGTTACTGCAGCTTGATTTAAGTAGGCAGCTTAATTTAAGTAGTGAGTGTATATTTGCCGTGATATGGTTTCTGCACAGTACGCAATGTTTTGCATACATATAGGGAAGCACCCATGGTGTGCTTGGCAGGCCTTAGGAGAAGAACTTGTGAAAGATTTAGTTTGGGACAGTACGCTGAGTGTCCAGGTCGAGGAAATCGATGAGGATCATCGAAGACTTGTGGAGTTGTTCAATATTCTCAACCATTCTGTAGTGGAAGGGGATGCGGAAAACTATATCGAGGCGGTGATCGAAGAGTTGATAACTTGTACCGTATGGCACTTCCGGCACGAGGAGCGGTTGATGCTGAAGTATGATTATGAAGGTTTTGTGGAACACAAGACAGAGCATCAGGAGTTGATCGATAGCGCCAAGGCGCTGCAGCAGTCATTTCAACAGGAGGGCAAACCGGTCTCGAGTGAAGATATCAAGTTTCTTGAGCATTGGTTGACCGGGCATATCCTCGATGCCGATATGAAATTGGGTTCTCATCTTTGCATGGTGATGTAGAACTGTTTACTCAAACCCTTGGTTCTGTGCAGGCCCAGGCAGAGCGCCTATCGACGTGGTTTCTGGTATCGATGCCATAGTCCGTTGCAACACTCATGGAGAAGTGACACAGCCCTTCCGGACCTTTCGGCTCCAGGGGTGTCTGTCCTATACAGACATTCGAATCGCTGACAATCATTCCCCACATGAGATGCTCGAGAATATCTTCAATCGTATTTATATAGGCGTTTAGTTATTGGCTTGGGAATGATGTGACTTGATTTAGCGTACAAGTTACAAACCTGAACATAGAATGCTACACTCGGTCTGAATCGTCCGAACAAGGCAACTCTCGCCGAAAGGCGTGAGACGCAAAGTTACCAGTCTAAGGGGCCAGCGCTCTATGACAGCGGGATTGCCGGGCAGGGTGGGGGCACCAGAGTTTATTTCTCCTGAACGCCTCATCCAATTCGTTCGCTAAATGAACGAAACCGTCACTCGTCCTCATGAGCTTTTTTCCCCTCTACACCGATGACCTTGCGTACTTGCATGTCGGCTACTGTAAGTTAAGGCGCAGGGCTACCGGGAAATATGGAAAAATCGAGGGATCGTGCAAAGATTATAATCGTTGATGACGAATCCAGGTTCACTCACAGTGTAGTGCAGCTGTTTCAGGAAGAATACGAAACGCTTTCCACTCCGGTTGGCACGAAAGCGCTTGAGCTTATTGCATCCGAGCAACCGCAGCTGATCCTGCTCGATCTCATGAAGCCTGGTACAGACGGCCATTGCTTAATCAGGAAGATCAAGCAGAATCAGGATATCACTGATGTTCCAATTATCGTCCTTACCGGCCAGTCCAGCACCTCTGATGAAACAGAGAGCCTAAGCCTGGGCGCTGTGGATTACATCACCAAGCCCTTCGATCGGGAAATTGTAAAAGCCCGCGTTCGTACCCACATCGAACTAAAACGTCGAAACGATCTCCTGAAGGCTTTATCGTATCAGGATGGGCTCACCGGAATTCTCAATCGTCGCCAATCAGCCTTATCGCTGCTGATGATCGATGTAGACCGTTTCAAGACCTATAACGATATCTATGGCCATCTCGCAGGTGACGATTGCCTTAAGTACGTTGTGTTGACTATGAAGAATCGAATAAAGCGTTCCTCAGACCTCTTGGCACGTTATGGCGGGGAGGAATTCGCCTGCCTACTGCCGGAAACCAATTATGCAGATGCGACGGTTCTTGCAGAAACCTTACAAGGAGCTATTCTGGATCTGAAAATTCCACACAAGGGAGGAATAAAGGGACAAGTGACTATCAGCATTGGTCTCGCTGCGGGCTACCCGCATGAGCACCACGCGACCAATTATCTCCTTACTATTGCTGATCAGTGTCTCTATAAGGCAAAGGTTGGTGGACGAAATACCATACGCGGGTTTTCCGGTACCATGAAAACCGAGGATCAGCACTCTGTTTCAGGGACTGCGAATGACTGGTAGTAGCCGACGTATTGAGACATTCGTGACGGGGCCTTCTCAATCTACTCGAAAACCGTACCGGCCAGCCAGACAAAAACGTACACGCAACGTACGACTCTCCCCGGGATGCGGTACTATTCTCCGTGATAGCTATTTGTCACAACCTGCACAACAGAGCAAAGTACCACCATGATCGCATTAGCTGCAGCAGAACGGGAGCGTAATTCACGGGACCATCGCGCCGCCCAGGCCTTTTCCAAGGAGCACCTCTACGGTGAAATCCGGCCCACTACCGAGCAGTTCATTGGGGCCAAGGGGATCGAGTTCTGCCAGAAGCACATACTCTTCTCGGTGCAGTTCGATGCCGGGCTGCTTAGCCTCTTTGAGGCCACCCTGGTGGATAACTGCACCGAGGACGAGGGCAACTACACGGTGGAGGACCTCATGTGGGCCTGGAAGGAAGCCGAGAGGGGTGTGGACCAATAGCACCCCCAAGGTGACACGCGACGAGTGCAAGGTCCACCAGAAGGACCAGCAGAAAGCCGTTGGCATGGCCGACGAGGACCTGAGCGACCTAGAAACCTCCACGGAGTTTCTGGCGCTCATCAGTTATCCAGCTGAGTGGCCGGAAGGGGTCGCAAGAGGCTGATGCACTGCACCATAGGATCGTCCGCTATCAGGAAGTGATGCCTGCCCTCCAGCCGCATGTCTCTCAGTATACCTACAAGGGATTAACGGGCAGGCGCCTGACAAGCCTCGTGTCGGCCACAACCGGACCATCAGGAAACGTAAGTACAAACTCGGAAGTTACCATTTTGTTGCTGGTAAGCTTCAGCTTAAGCTGAGTCCCCGATTCGATATGTTTTTAGATTTGAGTCAGTACCTGTTTTCCTTGCAGAAAAGTTCGGAGTAAGTTTCCGTGTCGAGTAGTTCTATAGATTTAGATCGGTTACGAATGACTCCTTCCTTCTCCAGTTTCTTCAACGCTCTGCTGATAGACTCCGGACGAAGGCCCAGATAACTAGCAATGTCTCCCTTGCTCATGGGAAGAAAGATTTTCTTGATGCCATCCTTCTTGCGTAGACCGTTTTGCTCGTAAAGGTGCTGCAGAAAACATAATAGTCTTGTTTTAGCGTGTAAGTACCGCCCATGCACGATGGCCTGCTCGGTATGACGGATTTTCTTGGCGAACAGCATCATTACTTCATGCTGCAGGGCAGGTATCGAATAGCACAGATCTTCAAGTTCGTCGTAAATTATTTCGCAGACAGTGGTTGTGCTTAGCGCGATAGCATCGTTTCGATAGATACTGTCACCGATTGACTCGATACCAACTAAGTCTCCTGAAAAATAAAAACCGCTGACCAGATTGATGCCATTGTATGCATAAGTCTGGATCTTTACCGCACCGGATCGAATTGCATATAGAGACTTGAACTTTTTCTCGACCTTGAAGATCCTTGTGCCTGTTTTGAACGTAGCGTGGCGCCGTACAGCCTTACTGAATTGCTCTCGCTCTTTGGGGTTGAGCTGCCCACCCAGGCAAGGTACTTGCGATGGACAATTTTCGCAGACACTGAGGTCTATCAAAGTTTATAACTCGACATCGTTATGGCGGTGGACTGCGTAAATTAGGTTATCTCTGCTCAGCATATACTGCCCACTGATCTGGTAGGTAGATTCGCTTTAGGCGACGTTCCCCGGATGGTTATTAGGCAGGATTGTACCGGGGCAGTTGAGGTAAAAAGGTATCCCTGATCAGGCAATCCTTTCGTAATCGCCGAAAGAATAAACCTTGGATCTCATTTCACAAGCAGGAGATGCAGCGGGCGTGAGGTTGCCGCTGACAATCTGATTTATTCCGTACTCCAGGGCAGCTTCCAGTGTACCGAATACCCGGTCTAAATCCACATCCTCAAAGTCAGGAAAGGTAACGCTGAGATGCCAGCCAATTTTGGCTTCGCTCTCCCCCCCTTCAATATACTGTCTACTTACGTAACGGGCCACAACACCCCAGTCTTTGCCTTTGTAAAGCTGATTTATGATGACAACTGGAGAGTCGAACCTTTCAAGCCCGGGAATGATCATCGCATTCTTCAACTTGGTCGTGAGTTAAGAGCGTTTCAAGCTAGCGCAATAATGTGGCAGAAGTAAACCCCGGGCGTCAGAAAGAGATCGAGAATTGATCTAGATCAAGTGAGGAGAAGGTTAGATTCGGCGGGTCGTTCTGGCCAATAAGTGCATGTGACTGGATGAAGGGGCAGGATCAGGTGTGAAGAGGCCATGAAGCCAAAAGGGTAAAGCGGACTGTGTGTTTGTGCGCTGCAATAGGCAGAACCTCGGCCATGAGCAGCTCTTCGAGGGCTCACTGGAGAATTTCCGTATAATGACCTATTGCGGGCACCCCGAGGGGAGTTTTTGCGGCTCCCGCAGGCACTCAGGTGGTCTTTTCACCTTTGCCCCGTTTAGCAATGTTTATCCCTTGATTCGGTTCAGATTCGATCCCTGAGTGGGCCCTTTGGCAGATAGGGATCGAGTTGTTGCCGATGATGGAGTTCGTCCATTCGAAGGCTCTGATCCTTATCGGATATGGACCAACTCCATGTTGGGTCGCCTCCCGCTGTGTCGTCAGGCGGACTGATACGCACGCTCACTTCGCGGGCCGGACTGACCTGAAACGGCCTGGTCAGCGGGAAAAGGACTTGATTCCAATGGGTCGGCTGATCCTTGGGGCCTGTTCCGAACGCCACGTCCGCCGTAAGGTTTGCACTGAACCAGCCACACAAACCGTAGATCGTAGCCTCCCTGTCGGGGACCACCTTTCCAACGAACTCTTTCGGCGGTGACTTCAGGGTGTGGAGATCAAGGGTTCCCAGATCCACCGTCCTCTCCAGGATCTGTCTGGGCTCGATATTTTCCAACTCCGGCTGGCACAGGGGCGTATCCTCGATGGGCGCGAAATTAATTCCGTATGGGCGTTCCCTGAAAAAGGAGAGGTCTTCGAACAATGAGGCATCGGTGAGGAGCCCCGCATGAAGCGATACTCGGGCGGGTATCATGACTCCGCCATCGGCAAGAAACCGGTCACGCAGCCGCAGCAGTGGCCGTAGCATGGCCTCATAAAAAAGAAAATGCCCCATCCATTCGGAAACGATAACATCCACATGCCTGTCAAGTGTGAAACTTTCGTCGTCGTCGTGGAAAAAAACGATATTGTCGAATCCATTACCCCGCGCGATGGAATGGGCGACCTGAATGAACAGGGAACGATCAACTGCGTACACCTGTTCAGCTCCTGCACGTGATGCGAAGATTGAAAGAATGCCGGTGCCGCAACCGAAGTCCAACACTTGGAAACCGGGTTTTACTACCTGATGCAGTGCCTTCTCGTATGCATCGGTGCGAACCACGTCCTGCAGCATCGCTTTATGGATGGCCACGTCGCGGTAGGACATGGAGTATGGTCTGTTGTCATCTGTCATATCGGTCTTCCATTTTATTGAACCTGAACCTGAACCTGAAGGTTAGTAGATGTCACCCATTAGCCGCCTCTGGTCACTAGGACAAGCAAAGCTGTGAGGCAGGCACCTACTTTAGGCTTTTCAGGGCTTCGCGCCTGAACGGCTGATCGGTTCCTGGCAGCGGTCATTCACACACAGGTGGGGTGGGTAGGCGCCGAGCCCAGCTCATCCTTGCCTGATTCCCTGTGAGGATTCGTACTTCTGCTCGGCTGCCAATCCATCAACTATAAATTATGCCTCTGCAACAATGGCGCTAAATGCACTAGAGCTGCCGTTCAGCTGAAAAGGCCCGACAGTCTGCAGCGGGTCGCCTCCTGCCTATTGCAATGCACCAATCGAGTGTCTGCTTACTACTTGCGTGGGAAGTGTTTTAGGCAACATATCCCAGATGGATTGCTGGTCTCACAAGAGCACTCACCGTGCTTTGTTTTTTTGATAACAAAATCCCTAATTCCCGGTTCATTATGTGCGTCCGCTTTGGTTGCTCCATAGCAATAGCACAGCATCGCGTTTTCAGATCTATCTTTCAATCCAATTGTGGTTCGTACCTGCGTCTTTAAGATCAAAGAGTTATCCAACCCGAAATAAACGACCTCACAATCTGGGTCGTCACAGAAGTAATATGGCTGGCCTTCGTCATTCCAAAGCCAAGATTGCTTTACGTGGTGGGAAACTGTCCTGCTAGAAACTTCAGCATATTCCATACCATTAACTGGGCATCTGTGTATGGATGGGGTTGTAGAATCACTTCGGGATGAACAGCAGCAATCAGACATATGGATATCCCTAAATTATTGTAGAAATATTGGAATATAGTAGCCCTGTTGGCTTAGAGCGTCGAATGTCTCTTGTGGGTCGCGAACTGCCTCATGCAGTGCAACATGGGCACGTCCGCTATCTGGGAATTGATTCCCATTACGCAAGAAGCTGACGTGCTGGTGGAGGAATCTTTCGGTATGACCCGGCCAGGAACAGAAATTTTGTTTGCTCACTATTCAGCCGGTGATTCTAGTCTTCTCTTACGCCTCCAGAGTCTTCCATCTATCGCTGATAGCCCAAAGCCGATTAAGGCCATTCCGAGGTAGTGGATTAGTTCAAGCGACTCACCGAGCACAAGCGAACCGAGAAGGATGGCTGAAATCGGTATGAGGAATGTGACAAGCAGGAGGTTAGTAGCTCCAGCCGACGCGAGAATACGGAAATACAAAATGTAGGCTACTGCGGTGGACAGAATTGCCAGACCTATGATCGAGGTAATTACCTCGATACCTGGAATTTCCAGGCTGAACGGCCGGTCTATGTAGATAGCGACAGGTGCTAGGACAAGTGAAGAGGCTGTAACCTGACCAGCCGCAGTAACAACAGGATCGATACCCATCGCCTTGAATCGGCGACCGAATACACCTGCAAACGCGTATGACACCGCTGCTCCAAGTACCGCGATCTGGGCTAAGACATCAGTTTCCAACCCACTAAGCGCGGAAGGACCAATCATAAGAATAACCCCTATAAAACCAATAATCACGCCGACCAACTTCATCGATGTCGTTCGTTCATCTACCAGAAGAAATCCTGCCACGATAACGGTGAAGAGAGGTGTGGTGGCATTCAAGATAGAGGCAAGGCCGGAAGCTATATGGGTTTGACCCCATACGATGAGGGTGAATGGAATAACGTTGTTGAGCAATCCCATTATAAGAAATGCTGTCCATGCTCCGATAGTCATTGGCGGTCGGAGCCCAATGACAAGTGCGAAGAGCCAAAGTGCGATTGCAGCCAATACCACACGTAGAAATACAACCGTTAAGGGCGGCAGTTCGGATATAATTACCTCGACGAAGAAGAAAGAGCCACCCCAGAGCAAGGACAATGTTAACAACATTATCCACTCCTTAGCCCCCATCTCGCTATTGATTGAAGAATTCATTGCACCAGCGCCTATGCAACCAATTATTGAGTAGCATCGTAGCTGGTATTATTTTTCAAAACACTCCGATTCTTGCTGTCTTTCCTTGCCTTTTCTCAAAATTATATGGCTGGGAGCTTCAGCGGGTCAGTGGCAGGTCTGGGTCGACTTCTGCCTATTGCAGTGTAGTATGAGGACGTCCACTATCTGGGAAACGATTCCCATTACGCAATAAATTGATGATCAGATAGTCGAGGGGAATGCCAGGACCCGGCAAAAAGTGACCTTTGGTAATGTTCAAATGTAGTTCAGCGGTAATATTTCAATTTTACCATTGAATGCCCCATTCATATTTCTAGACACCCCTAAGGCCTCCAGTCGGATGACCATTGCAAAGGGGTGGTGCGAGCGGCCAAATAAGTCGTAAATCGCGATCCCGGTCTGTATGATATGCAGTGCATTCTGAGTTTTAATTGAACCTATTCTGATTGGTTTGACTTTTCATGACTCCCGTACCTTGAAAACGTCTTAATCTTGACGAGGAAAGAGCAGATGGAAGACGGAATAATCAACATTTCCGAACTAAAAAGCGGTCAGCAACTCACCGTGGAGATCTGCACCCACGAGGTGATTCTCACCAAGCTGGAAGAGCCCCACAAGTTCACCATGGGGGATTGGTTTGAAGATGAGGCGGAGGTCTATATCATCGAAAATCAGATCAAAGAGGATGAGCCCCTGCACTACGCCTTCGAGCTCATGAGCCTGCAAGAGGGGAAGCAACGCAACGAAGGCAAGTTCGGCAAGGATCTCGTGATGCACGACTTCCTCGGTCGCGTGGTGGAAAGTATCGAGATGGAAGACGAGGAAGAGGAGAAGGAGGAGACTGAAAAGGCCTAATGGCTCCTTGGGTCGGGTTCGTGCTATTGAATCCGGTCGGCTGTGAGTGATGGATAGGGGCATAGGATAGCCCGAAATGAGAACGCACAACACCAGGAGAGCATTAGCGTGTTACAGCTTAGCCAATGCCCTCTTAAAAAATAGGTTAACCCATTGAAAATATTGGCACGCCCGAGAGGATTCGAACCTCCGACCTCTGCCTCCGGAGGGCAGCGCTCTATCCAGCTGAGCTACGGGCGCTTGTGATGCGGATTGCCGCTAGCGTACGGGCCCTCATGAGACCGGAATCAGGACTCTGCAGATCGGCGGCGGGCTGAAGACCGGGTATATTACCCCGAGCCCTATAGCGAGTCCATGCGCGGTGTCGATCTTTTTTCCCATTGCCGTTATACTCAGCCCGTCATATTACCGGGTTCTTATACGGGGAGGGTTGGATCAGTGCGCTACAGAGCAGTTTCCTTATTTCAGGTCGCCGCAGCGGCGTCACTCGTTTTCAGCGGGCAGGTTTTTGCTGAATCCCGGGCGGATGTACTTGAGCGTATCAAACCCATAGGTATGGTGTCGGTTGAGGGGCAGGCAATGCCCGCGCCGGCCCCGGTGGCGGAATCGGCCCCGGCAGCAGCTGCGCCGGCTAGTGAACCCGCATCGGTACAGACAGCTGCCGCGCCGTCTGCAGCCGGCGGTGCCGAGCTGTACAAGTCCAAGACCTGCTTCAGCTGTCACGGCGCGGATGCCAATTCACCGATAATGCCTGTTTATCCGAGGCTGGCAGGCCAGAATGCGGTCTATCTGACAAACCAGATGAGGGATATCAAATCCGGCGCCAGAAATCATGGGCAGACCATGGTGATGAAAGGCATCATGGCGAACGTTTCGGATGAGGAGATTCAGGCGATCGCCGAGTGGCTTGCTATCTTGTAGTTACACCGGTCTAAACCAGGCTGACGATTAACTGAGCAGTCAGCCCGCGATAAAAAAAAGGCCACCACCATGTGGCCTTTTTTGTGTCTGGGGTTCGGCTCATTTTCCCAGCATTGACCGCATGTTGGCCAGATGTGCGTTGCCCCGTTGCTGTTTCTCTGATTTTGTCAGCAGGTTGTCCCGGCCCTCCCAGGCCAGATCCTCTTCAGGCAGTTCCGTCAAAAACCGGCTGGGCTCGCAGGCTGTCATTTCTCCGTAGCGTTTGCGTTTTGTGGCGAAGCTCAGGGTGAGCACCCGCCGTGCCCGGGTCATGCCGACATAGGCCAGCCGGCGTTCCTCCTCGATGTTGTCTTCCTCGATGCTGGTGCGGTGCGGCAACAGTTCCTCTTCCATGCCAACCAGGAATACGTAAGGGAACTCTAGCCCTTTGGCCGAGTGAAGGGTCATCAGATGTACCCGGTCTCCGCCGCTGTCGTCGTCCTGCCTTTCCAGGATATCCTGAAGGGTGAGATGATTGATCACGTTGGACAAAGATTCCCCCGCCATGTCCCCCTTGCAAAGCCTTTCCAGCCAGGCGATCAGATCGGTAACGTTTTCCCACCGGCTCTTCGCCGTCTTGTCGCTGGCACTCGAGGAATAGAGCCAGTTCTCGTAGTCCAGCTCTTTGAGCATGCTCTTGACCGTCTTGACCGGGTGGTCGTTTTCCGCGCGTATGCGAAAACCCTCGACCCAGCGACTGAATTCCCTGAGGCGTTGAAGCGGACGGCCCGTCAGGACCTGTTCAAGTCCCAGTTCGTCACACGCATCCAGAAGAGGTATGTGACGTTCCGTGGCATAGCCGCCCAGTTTCTCCAGCGTGCCGGGACCTATCTCTCTGCGGGGTGTATTTACGATACGCAGCAAGGCGGCATCGTCCTCGGGGTTGGCGAGCAGGCGCAGATAGGCCATCACATCCTTGATTTCGGTGCGGCTGAAAAACGAGGTGCCGCCGCTGAGATAGTAGGGAATATTCTGCTGGCGCAGTACGGTCTCGAAGAGCCGGGCCTGGTGGTTGCCCCGGTAAAGAATGGCATAGTCGCCAAAGGCAGCCGATCCCGTGAAGCGGTGATGAATGATCTCCGAAACCACTTTTTCCGCCTCGTGGTTCTCGTTGCGGCAGGGGAGAACCTTTATGGGATCGCCGGGTCCCAGTTCACTCCACAGGCGCTTCTCGAATACATGGGGATTGTTGGCGATGAGACGGTTCGCCGCCTTCAGTATGCGACCCGTGGAGCGGTAATTCTGCTCCATCTTTATGACCTGCAGTCTCGGAAAGTCGATTTGAAGCTGTTTCAGGTTCTCGGGACAGGCGCCACGCCAGGCGTAGATGGACTGGTCATCGTCACCCACCACCGTGAGTGCCTGGCGAACCCCGACAAGATTCCGGACCAGTTCGTACTGGCTGAGATTGGTATCCTGGTATTCATCCACGAGCAGGTATCGAATCCGGTTCTGCCAGGACTCCAGGGCATCTTTCTGTTCCCGGAACAGCTCCACCGGCATCAGGATCAGGTCATCGAAGTCCACGGCGTTATATGCACGAAGTGCGCGCTGGTAGCTGCCGTAAAGCCCTGCCGAGCGTAACTCCAGGGGATTTTCCGACCTGTTGGCAGCCTCCTCGGGAGTGGTCATTGCATTCTTCCAGGCAGAAATGGTCCACTGAAAACGGGCGGCTTGACCCTCGTCGTCCGAGTCGGCACGCAAAAGTTCCCTTAGCAGATTGGCGCTGTCCTGATCATCGAAGAGGCTGAATCCGGACTTCAGCCCCAACCTTTTGTGCTCCCTGCGGATGATGTTCAGGCCCAGGGTGTGAAAGGTGGAGATGTTAAGCCCCTTAGCGCTTCCCTTTTTCAACAGACCATTCACCCTCTCCTTCATCTCTCTGGCGGCCTTATTGGTGAAGGTGACTGCGGTGATATGCCTCGGTTCCAGGCCCACCTGGTTTATCAGGTGGGCAATCTTGCGGGTGATCACCCGGGTCTTGCCGGATCCAGCCCCCGCGAGTACCAGCAGCGGAGTATCGATGCTGCGTATAGCCTGCGACTGGGATGAATTCAGGTTGGACATCGGGGAACAGCTTGGGAAACGGGGCGTCAATGGGAAGGGAGCTGGAGTTCCTGATATTATGCAGAACAAGCAGGTGGATTTCAGCAACCAATAGCCGATAATCATTTTGCAGGTCAGTTCCCGCAGGTGACCCGGGCAGTCGGATACTCTATTGGAAGGTGGAAAACGCAGAATTTGCCTTCAAGGATCGGCCGAGACCGGGCCCCCTCGAGGCTGAAAGGAAACGATTTGCATAGGCTGTGGTGGCTGAAATGGCTTCTCGCGCATCATCATTTGCTATGAATAACAAGGAGTTAATATGAGGAAGTTTTTACTCGTACTGTCTCTGTTTCTCTCAGTACCCTTTGCTTTGGCCCAAGACCTGGGGGATGCCGCGCCTGAGCCGCTGCCACTCCCGCCCAAGGTTGAGAGCGGCGAAGTGCTGGAGCCTGAGGTCACCATTATCGAGACGCCGAATGAGCAGATTCAGCAGTACAGTGTCCATGGCAAGGTTTACATGGTCAGGATTACCCCCAACAGCGGACCGCCCTACTACCTGCTGGATCTGGATGGCGACGGTGATCTGGACGTTCGCAGCAACAACCCGGGAGACAATTGGGTTCCCCAATGGGTGTTGTTCAGCTGGTGATCCCCCTTTTTCTGTACTGCCTGTAATAACAATGTAACTGTGGATCGGTTGTAATTAGACCTTTCAAGTTGTGGAATATGTCGGGAATGGCGGCCAAGATACTCATTGTTGAAGATGAACCGGCGGTACTGGAGATGATCTCCTTTGTACTGGAACAGGCGGGGTTCGAAACACAGCAGGCAGCGAATTCGGAGGAAGCCCGCAGACAGTTATCCTCCAGTCCTCCCGACATGATCCTGATGGATTGGATGCTTCCCGGAATGAGCGGCATCGAATTGACCCGGATGTTGAAGTCGGATCCCGTAACCAGCGACATACCTGTAATCCTGCTTACGGCGCGCGGTGAAGAGGATGACAAGGTGCGCGGCCTTGGCAGCGGCGCCGAGGACTATGTCCTGAAACCTTTCTCTCCCAGAGAACTCATCGCCAGAATCAAGGTGATACTGCGTCGTATCACACCCCATGTGTTCGAAGAGGTCGTGGAGGCCGATGGACTGCAACTCGACCCCTCCTCCCGGCGGGCCCAAGTCAACGGCAAGGAGGTCGATCTGGGACCGACTGAGTTCCGATTGCTTCACTTCTTTTTGACCCATCGCGACAAGGTCTATACCCGCTCTAAACTGCTGGACAAGGTCTGGGGTACCAACGTGTTCATCGAGGAGCGTACGGTGGATGTCCACATCCGTCGTCTGCGCAAGGCCCTGGAACCCCACAATGCGGATGGTATGGTTCAGACGGTACGGGGTGCCGGGTACCGCTTTTCCGAGCGTCACAGGGCCTGAGTTGATACCGCGGTCCGCTGGCCTGTACTGACCATCCGGATAAAGACCGGCCTGGACAGGCTGGATAAAGTTGTGGAAGCATTTGTTTATGCGCGTCAGGGGTCAAAAACGTAAAAGAAAACTCAGGCACCTGCTCAGTGGTTTCCACAAATCCACCCAGGCGCTGCCCGATGCCGTGATCGTATTCAACGACAAGGGCCAGGTTGAGTGGGGTAACATCGTGGCCCGGCAGGTGATCGGCCTGGAACGCAAGCGGGACCGGGATCGGATGATTAATGACCTGATCTCGGCCCAGAGGTTTCAGGACTACTATGCTGAGGCCGATTACCAGCATCCGTTGCACATAGACTCACCGGTAAATGACAGTATTCGACTGGAAATTCGAATAGTACCCTACGGAAAAGCCAAGTTTCTTTTGCAAGCCAGGGATGTCACCCGTCTGCAGCAGTTGGAAACCGTACGCAAGGATTTCGTGGCCAATGTTTCCCACGAAATGCGCACCCCCCTCACCGTGATTCACGGGTATCTCGAGAGTATGGGCGAGAGCGGTGATGCGGGGCTGGATGCATGGCAGAATGCCATCCATCGGATGCGCCAGCAGACGGGGCGAGTGCAGCGCATTGTCGGTGATCTGCTCCTGCTGTCCCGCCTGGAGGGTTCGGAGCAGATGGATGGACAGGAGCACGTGGACGTACCCGGGATCTTGGAGGTGATCAAGGAAGAGGCACTGACACTGAGCAAGGGGCAGCACCAGATAACCGCGAACATCGACGAAAACCTAAAGCTGCAGGGTCGCACATCGGAACTGGAGAGCGCCTTTTCCAACCTGGTGTTCAATGCGGTGCGCTACACACCGGCGGAGGGTTCTATTCATCTTCGGTGGTGGGCGAGCAAGCGTGGCCCCTGTTTTATGGTCAGGGATACCGGTATTGGCATCGAGTTGGAGCACATTCCCCGTTTGGCGGAGCGGTTCTACCGGGTAGACGTGGGGCGATCCCGGCAGAGCGGCGGGACAGGGCTCGGACTGGCCATCGTAAAGCATGTACTGACTCGCCACGATGCGCAGCTCAAGATCGAAAGCGAACCTGGCAAGGGGAGCAGTTTTAGGTGCAATTTTCCCGAATCCAGGCACCTGTCTCAGTAGCAACTGCCTCCCAGCGGATTCTTATTGGCTCAGCCGTATCGACCCTCGATGTAGTCCGAGGTTTCCTTGTGCTTCGGTGTGACGAAGAGGTCTTCCGTGGCGGTATGCTCCACCACCTTGCCCATGAGCATGAAGATGCACTCTTCTCTTCATAGATCGCATCGAGATTGTGCTCCATCTGGCCGGTCCGACGTGAGCCGGTTGACAGTTTCGCGTGGGAGCGGGGTGGTTCTGAGGTGGTGGCTAGGGAGCGTAGTAGGCTTCGTCTCCCGGTTTGAACTTCCGCATGACGCCCATCGCATCGAGCATGGCGCACAGCAGGCCGGTGGCAGGAATTCGCCCCAACCCTCCGGCGGCACAGTCGGCCTCGCCGAAACTGCTGCAGTGATCGCGCCGCCCTTGGGGTGAGAAAAGCAGGGATGGAACGGGGTCTCCGGTATGATTGCCGGTGTTGCAATCCGTTGAGTGATCCCCCGTGACGGCAATTGCCAGATCCCTGCCCAGCAGCGGTTCCAGATTAGCGTCTATTGCCTCCAACAGTTTTTTCTTGGTTTCGTAGTCCCCGTCGTGGGCGCAGATATCAGGCCCCTTGACATGCAGGAAGACGATGTCGTTATCCGCCAACGCCGCCTCCGCGGCCTCGAATTTGGCGGCAAGATCTGTGTTCGGCAAAGAGTTGAACCGGGGGTCTGTAAAGACGTGATAACCGAGCAGTCTGCCAAGGCCCACAACGGTGCCTTCCCCAGCCACCAGGCCCGCCCTCAGGCCCAGGTGGCCGATCAGACTGGAGGTGTTCTGCCTCAGGCCGGCGCTTCTGCAGAGTACGCCGTTGGCGGGCAACAGGTTTTCGCGCTGCCGTTCCAGGTTGACCGGGTGCTCTTTCAACCGTTCATGGGCAATAGCCATGAAGTTATTCAATGCGCGTGCCGTTCTGTCAGCGGCCTCACCGGATTGTTTTGCCATGGAGACCAGTGCGTTTTGGCTTTCGAATCCGCTACCGGGGTCCGTATCCGAGATCGCCGATGACAGGTTGCCACCGCTCAGCCTGAGGACCGCGCGGTGCTGGGTGGCCGGGCTCAGTGTGGCACAGATGTCTTCGCCGACATCGATATCCTCGAGAACACGGGTCAGTTCCCGGGTGTTTCCGCTTATACGCCCTGCCCGCCGGTCGATGATCCGGAAACCTTCGTTGTTGGCCTCCAGGGTGGCAAAGTTACAGCGTATCAGGACATCCCCAGGCTCGGTATGGATACCGATCCCGGCCGCCTCTATCGGCCCCCTCGCCATTGAGATGATCTCACTTTGCGGTATCCCCAACAGAACGCCGGTGCCCGTGTGGGTCCCCACTGGCACCCCCGCGTAGAGCGGATCGACCAGGGCACCCTGGCCGTCGCTGATAAGCCGGTCCAGGTTGGGGGTCCGTGCCTGCTCCAAAGGGGTCTTGCCCGCGAAGGCGTCGATGCCACTGTCACCCAGGCCGTCCAGTATCAAAAACAGTCCCTTTCTTTTAGCGATCATCATTGAAGACATGTTCTGGGGTGGCGGTAAATTTCTTTCCGAGAACGTCGATGATGGTGCTCATGATCTGGACAGTGGCCTTCTCTTTATCGTCATTGGCAATGATGGGGATTCTCGCCTGGTCGGCTTCGGACAAAAGGAAGGTCTGCAAGGCCCAGATCCGGTCGAAACTGGAAAGGTAGCGTTTTCCGGTCCTGTCCGGAGCTTTTTCGCCCCGGCCGCGCAGCCGCTTCCGCAGTTTGTCCTGTTTGAGTATCGCGAGCATGATGGGGACTATGACCGCATCCTGCTTCTTGTCGATCAGTTTCACCAGAGAGGGATGAACGTGAACGCCTTCCAGAATCAGAGAGATCCTTTCGGTCAACGCCCTCTGGATTACCGCCTCGCAGGGCACGGACAGCAGTTCCATCTGACGATAGTAGCCGTTGGCGACCAGGTCTTCCTGGGTAGGTTTTTCGAAGTATCGCAGGGGCAGGGCCTCCCACGCATCGAAGGAAGAGGTATGCAGCACCGGCAGCAGGCGTTTGGGTATCATCATGCGCATGACTTCACGCAGCATGTCGGTGGACTGGGTGCGGACCACGCCGAGGCGGTGGGCCACCTCCGTGGTAATGGTGCTTTTGCCGCAGCCGGCGGTTCCGCCTATCAGGAGTATCAGGGGGCGGCCGCTGTGGGTGTAATCCACCCAGACCATATATCGCCTGGCAATATCCGGGCTGAAATATTGCTGCAGGCATTCATATGTGATCCGCCCCAGCCGGGCAGAGCTTATCTCAAGTATTTCGTTTTCCACCAGGTGCTGATAAATCTTCTCACTGGCGGTGGTTGCTGCCTTGGTGGAGAGACCGCAGGCTTCCAGGCATAACAGATGCTGGTTCTGGGAGAAAGGTGCGGTGGTACCCTCCACGTCCTTTACCATGATGCTGGCCGGAATTCGTCCCGATGCCTGATACGCATCGACGATATCCCGTGAGTGGGCTTTCTCGAGATGGGACAATACCAACTCACTGAGATCGGTGGTCGAGAGCTCATCCACTTCGTTAAGCTCCTGCCTGATGGCAGAGGCCAGTGTGTAGGCATCCTCGAAGTCCAGACCGGCCTCCTGCAGAGAACGGGTCAGGATGCCCCGCAGAAATGGTACTTGGGTGCCGTCGGCGGGATTGGTAATGAATGTTTTTGCCATGCTATGTCAGGGTCAGGTCGCGAAATCCCTGGGCGATGTGGCCTACACGCGACCACCGGTCCAGGATAAAAAATCGAATTGTCACAAAAGAGAAACAAATCAGTCATAAAGTGGTTGCCAGAGCTGTTCCGGGTTGTCGACAAGGCCTTGCCGGAATTCTCTGCGACTGCGGTTCAGACCCATCTGAGTGCCGCAATAAATAGGATGTTATCATAAAACCTGCTCCGCTCTTCGGATGCAACTATCTAACGGACTGAAATCAATTGGGATTCTCGAAAACAACTTTATTGACACCTACACTTCCCAAAGGCAGCGTGCTTACCGGACAAAACGGGGCATGATGGGTTTCCATGGCTGACCTGATACTGATAGTCGAAGACGAGCAGGATCTGGTGGACACACTCACCTATAACCTGCAGCGCAACGGTTACCAGACCTGTGCCGCTCTGACCGGCGCGGAGGCACTCCGGTATCTGGAGCGCGATCCCCCGCCGGATCTCATACTTCTGGATCTTATGCTTCCGGATATGGCGGGCATGGAGATCTGCGCCAACATACGCAAGGATCCCCGTCTTCGCGATATGCCCATTCTGATACTTACGGCCAGGGGAGGGGAATCGGACAGAATCGACGGCCTGGAGGCGGGGGCTGATGACTACATCGTCAAGCCGTTCAGCATCCGGGAACTGCTGCTGCGCATTCAGGTGGTGCTGCGCCGCTGTCCGCCCGGCGCCATGGATTCGCGGCAGATCCAGTTCGGCAGTCTGATGGTTGACCCGCAGGCCTACGAGGTCAAGGTCAATGACAAGCCTGTGAACCTTTCCGCCCTGGAATTTCGCCTGCTGATCAATTTTCTCGAAAACCGGGGACGCGCCCAATCCCGCAGTGCGCTTCTGGAAAAAGTATGGGACATCCATGCCGACGTGCAGACGCGCACCGTGGATGTCCACGTCAAGCGTCTTCGTGACAAGCTGATGGAGGCCGGGGGGTATATTCACACGGTGCGAGGCTTCGGCTATCGCTTCAGCAAGAAGCCCGAAGAGGCCGCCAGTTGAAACTGGGACTGCGGGAAAAACTCTTCGTTTTCTCACTCTTTCTGATCATAGTTGTCGGCTTGATCGCCGGTTTTTTTCTTGAACACCAGCGTCGCAGCTCCATTGAGGCCCGTATCGAAGGGGAGCTTGTGACGATTGCGCAACTTGCACGGGAGCAGTTCAACGATGGGCATGTCCACAGCGCCGAGGAGATTGATGAGCTGGCAGACCGGCTTGCCGCCGCCAGCGGCAGCCGAATCACGGTAGTGGATATGGAAGGCTGGGTTATTGGGGACTCCGAGCTTTCGGAGGACGAGATCCCCGAGATGGAGAATCATGGCAAGCGTCCGGAGATCCTGGAGGCCCTGGAGACCGGCCTGGGTGTCGATCGCAGGCTCAGCGCAACGGTGGATACCGCCCTGCTTTATGTCGCGGTCCCTTTTGGGGACCCTGAGCCCAGGGGCATCGTTCGTGCTTCCGTGCTGTTGGCCGACGTTGACAAGGCAATCTCCGAACTCAGGCTGAGTCTGTTCATTGCGGGGCTTCTCGGGCTTATCGGGGCAACGCTTATCTCGGGTCTGGCCGCCCATATCATGACCCGAACTCTCCGCAGCCTGATCTACCATGCGAAAAACATCTCCGAACGGGCGACGGGTTCCTTTGTAACCGGACGTGACGAGATCCAGAGCCTGGCGGGCTCATTCAGCCGTCTGTCGGAGCAGCTCCAGGTCCAGGTCGAGATCATGGCTTGGGAGAGGGGCCGTTCGAACGCCATTCTGGACTGCATGAGCGAGGCGCTGTTTGCCCTCGATGAGAGCGACAGAATCCTCCTGGTCAATCCGGCCGCGATGGAACTCTTCGATTTCGAGCGTCCTCCCGTGGGCGAATTGCTGTCGGAGGTGACCGAGGAGGAACAGCTGGGCGTGCTGGTGGAGAGCGCTTCGCCGGGCAGGGTGGTGTCCACCGAGTTTTCAATGGACAGGGCCGGCCGGCGTCATCTGCTCGCAAGAGTGGCGTCGCCAAGTTCCGGCAGCGGCTGTGTGGTGGTCATGCACGACATTACCGAGATCCGCATGATGGAGCAGTTTCAGAGAGAATTCGTTGCCAATGCATCTCATGAATTGCGCACACCGGTAAGCATCATCAGGGCCAATGCCGAAACGCTGATCGATGGCGCCATCCATGACCCGGGCATGAGCCCTAAGCTGTTGGAAGCCCTGGACAGAAATGCGGAAAGGCTGATGCATATCGTCTCCGATCTTCTGGATCTCGCCCGGCTGGACGCCAAGCAGCGCGAGATGGTGGCTGTTCCGCTCCCGGTTCGGGATGTGGTGACGCACATCGTTGAGGTTCTCCAGCCGCTGGCAAACCGCCGGGGGCAGGATATAGTGCTCTCACTGGATCCGCCCGATGGCAGGGTCTTTGCCGATTCCCAGGCATTGGAGCAGACACTCATGAACCTGCTCGACAACGCCATCAAATACGCACCCCATGGGGGCAACATACGGATATCGAGTTTTTCCCAGGGAAACCGGATCCGGATCAGTGTTCAGGACAACGGGCCCGGGATTTCGGAGAAGCACAGACCCTTTTTGTTTCGGCGCTTCTATCGGATCGATTCGGGGCGTTCCAGGGATATCGGTGGGACCGGATTGGGTCTGTCTATCGTTAAGATGCTGGTGGAGTCGATGGGGGGGGATGTGGGAATGGAGCCGGCTGAAAAAACCGGCTCCATCTTTTGGGTTGCGCTGCCTCAGTACTGACGTCAGACGGCTTGGGGCAGATGCGATATCCCGGTTTTCTCGGATGATTTGCCTTTTGTGCCTTCCGGGTTCAATGCGGTCACTGTGCCCTGATGGGGTTTATTTGCGACAAAACGGCTATCCATCCGGTGGAGCCGAAGTACCGGGATGCTGGTTCTGCCGGCAACCGAATCTGCGATGGATTCGCGCAGGAGTTTACTCAAGCCTCTGCGTTTGGTGCTGGTCATTACGATGAGGGACACATCCACCTGATCGGCAATCTCCGCTATGCGCTGAGCGGGCAGACCTACGACTATACGCAGCTTGGCGAAAGCCAGTGCCGCAGCATCGGGGAACCGCTGCTGTGCCTCGCTCAACATCCGTTTGCAGAAATTACGACTCTGACAACGCCGCCAATAGCCGACGCAGGGCCTGGCCCCGGTGGCTCAGCCGGTTTTTCTCTTCCGGGGGAAGCTCGGCGGAAGTACAGCCTTTCTCGGTCAGCAGAAACAACGGGTCGTAGCCGAACCCTCCCTCTCCCCGGGGTGCCTCGAGTATCTGTCCTTCCCAGGTCCCCTGGCAGATGATGGGCGTGGGATCTTCCGCGTGATGAAGATAGACCATCACGCACTGGAATCGGGCGCTGCGTTTCTCCGGGGGAATATCCTGCAGTGCTTCGAGAAGCCGCCGATTGTTGTCTGCGTCGCTGGAGCCGGGGCCTGCGAAACGTGCCGAATAAACACCGGGGGCGCCCTGAAGTGCATCGACCTCGATGCCCGAATCGTCCGCTATCGCCGGCAGATCACTGTGCAATGCGGCATTACGGGCCTTGATAAGGGCGTTTTCCACAAAGGTCAGTCCGGTCTCTTCTGCCTCGGGCACGCCAAACTCCCGCTGGGGTATGATCTGAATCTCCTGCTCTGCCAGAAGCTGGTTAATCTCTCTGACCTTGCCCGCGTTGTTGCTGGCAAGTACGATGCGTTTGCCCCGGTGGATGTTGGTCATTGGTGTCTGGATTACCTGTAGATTTAAACCTCGAATGAAGCCATGGATTCTAACGGATTCGGCCAGGTTTGGAATGCTCAACCGTCTCCGTCGGAAAGAGGCCTTGGGGCAGGTCTTCCGGTTGTCGTATCCGGTTATTGGCCTGCGGGCAATCCGAAAATCCTAATTCCTCTCAAGCCCGTGTACAATTAGCCCCTTTTTACCCGTTTGCGGAATCTGCATGCTTGAAGTCGCCGATCTGGAGTGTGTAAGGGGCGATCGCCGTCTTATTTCGGAGCTCTCCTTCACCCTGAGCCCTGGGGAGTTGTTGCATCTGCACGGCCACAACGGCAGTGGCAAGACCACGCTGATGCGGGCCATCTGCGGTCTGATCCGCCCGACGGCAGGCAAGGTTTTCTGGAATGGAGAAGACAGCCGTAAACTCGGCGAGGATTTCAGCCGCGATCTGATCTTCGTGGGCCACAAGGACGGCATCAAGGCCGACCTCAACGGCGTTGAGAACCTGCGGGTGGCCTGCGCGCTTGATGGTGTCTCCATCGACGAAAAACAGGCCTGGGATGCCCTCGAGAGGCTCGGGTTGAGAGGGCACGAGGATCTTCCAACCCGGGTGTTGTCCCAGGGGCAGAAGCGGCGTGTATCCCTGGCGCGACTGCTGGTGCACCGGGCCCCCTTGTGGATTCTTGACGAGCCCTTCACTGCCCTGGACAAGGCCGCAGTAGATTATCTTCAGACCGTAATAAAAAATCACGTCGAAAAGGGAGGTATGGTCATTCTTACCACCCACCAGGAGGTGAGCCTCACCCGCGGACACAAGAAGCAGCTCCGGCTGGGCTGGAAGGGGGAAGGAGATGTTTGAGGCCTTTCTCACCATTGTCCGGCGGGATCTGATTCTGGCCATACGCCGGCGTTCCGACATCTTTTCGACCCTGTTTTTCTTCGTTATTGTCGTAAGCCTTTTTCCCCTGGGCATCGGGCCTGAACTGAACACGCTGCGGCTTATCGCTCCCGGTGTTGTCTGGGTGGCAGCCCTGTTGGCCTCCATGCTGGCGCTTGAGCGGCTGTTTTCCGCGGATCATGATGACGGTACGCTGGAGCAGATGCTGCTGGCGCCCCAGCCCCTGTTTATCCTGGTGCTGGGAAAGGTGACGGCCCATTGGCTGGTAACCGGGGTGCCCTTGGTGCTGATAGCGCCCTTACTGGGTATTCAGTACGATCTCTCCACCCAGGCGCTTCAGATGTTGCTGGTCACACTGTTGCTGGGCACACCGGCGCTGAGCCTGATTGGGGCAATCGGAGCCGCCCTGACCATCGGGGTGCGAGGCGGCGGGGTTCTGGTATCCCTGCTGGTGTTGCCGCTCTACATTCCGGTGCTGATTTTTGGCGCTGGCGCAGTGGAAGCCGACGTATCGGGATTGGGTGCCCAGGGCCATTTGTCCCTGCTGGGGGCCATTCTTATCCTTGCCCTGCTGCTGGCGCCACTGGCCACCTCGGCCGCCTTGCGGGTGTCTGCGGAATGAGCGGGATTGGCCCGGTAATTTTATTGCCACCTTCAGGAACCATTGGGCCGGCAGGGAATCGAATGGATGCCGGCCTCTTGCCTTTACGCCGGGAAACAGCTGTTGGGATCCCCGTTCAGGTAAACTCCGAGCCCATGGACTTGAATATTTACTGTCTCCGTGTACCCTGCGTGTCTCCATTATATGACCCGGCGGTAGACCCGCAGTCATCAATCAGCGACATGCCATGAATTCCCGACTGATCAACTGGTTCAAGTTCTCCTCTCCGGCCACCTTTTATCCCCTGGCGGGGCGCCTGGTGCCCTGGTTCGGCGGCGCCGCGGCCGTGCTCATCGCCGTGGGCCTCTACATGAGCTTTTTCGTGGCCCCCACGGACTACAAGCAGGGAGAGGGTTACAGGATAATATTCGTGCACGTGCCTTCCGCCTGGATGTCCATGTTTATTTATGTGGTGATGGCCGTCTGGTCGGGGCTGGGACTCGTTTTCAACACCCGGTTGTCGGCCATGATGGCCAACGCGCTGGCACCGACAGGTGCTATGTTTACCTTTGTAGCCCTCTGGACCGGTGCCTTCTGGGGTAAGCCCATGTGGGGTGCGTGGTGGGTCTGGGATGCACGCCTGACCTCAGAGCTGATTCTGCTCTTTTTATATATCGGATTCATGGCCCTCCAGGGGGCGATAGATGATCCCCGCCGCGCCGATCGCGCCGGGGCCATCCTGGCGTTGGTCGGCGTGGTCAATATTCCTATCATTTACTACTCTGTAACCTGGTGGAATACCCTGCATCAGGGGGCTTCCGTCAGTGTCACCAAGGGCTCCAGCATGGGCGTGATCATGCTGGTCACCATGCTGATCATGGCGTTCGGGTTCTGGGCCTATTCCATAGCCGTAGCCCTGTCGAGGGTTCGATCGGTGATCCTGGAGCGGGAACGGGACACGACCTGGGTGGCCGAACTTGCGGAGGTGCGCCGTTGAGCATGGCGGAATTTTTCGATATGGGAGGGTATGCCCTCTACGTCTGGGGATCCTTTGGTATGACTGCCCTATTGATGATCGCTGAACCCATGCTGGTGAGAGGCCGTCGGCGCAGTATCCTGAAGCGGATTTCCCGAATGGTTCGCATAAAAACCGAGGTGAAAAATGAAGGCCAGAAATAAAAGGTTCGGATTCCTGATCGCCGGCATGGTTGGGCTGGGGGCTGCGACCTGGCTGGTACTCAATGCCCTCGACAGTAATCTTTCCTATTTCTTCTCACCCACCGAAGTGACTCAGAAAAAGGCACCTGAAGGACATGTATTCCGTCTGGGCGGTCTGGTGGAAACGGGAAGTCTGCGGCGTGGCGAGGAGCTGACGGTGAGATTCGCGGTGACTGATAACGCTAACCGCGTCAATGTCGAGTACACGGGCATACTCCCGGACCTGTTTCAGGAGGGTCAGGGGGTTATTGCCCAGGGTCGAATGGGTGGCAGCGGTGTCTTTGTTGCCGATGAGGTGCTGGCCAAGCACGATGAAAACTACATGCCCCCCGAAGTGGCCGACGCCCTGAGCAAGGCCCATACCGAAGGTGTGGCGGGGATGGATAAACAATGATACCCGAGATTGGACATATCGCGCTGATCCTTGCGCTGGTGATGGCGCTGGCCCAGTCCTTTTTTCCAGTGGTTGGGGCCCACAAGGGCATACGTTCCTGGGTGGCGCTGGCCCGGCCCACAGCGCAGGCGCAGCTGCTGTTTATCCTGGTCGCATACGGCTGCCTGACCTACGCGTTTCTGGTCAACGACTTTTCAGTGCGTTACGTGGCCACCAACTCCAATTCCGCACTGCCGACCATTTATCTGATATCCGGTGTTTGGGGTGCTCACGAGGGGTCCCTGCTGCTCTGGTCGCTGACCCTGGCGCTCTGGACCGGCGCCGTTACCCTGTTCAGCCGCAGCGTCCCGGAATTGATGCTCGCCCGGGTGGTCGGCGTGATGGGCATGGTCAGTGTGGGTTTTCTGTTGTTCATGCTGCTTACCTCCAATCCTTTCGATCGGCTGGTAAACGCACCCGCGGAAGGCCGTGATCTCAACCCCTTGCTTCAGGACCCCGGGTTGGCTATCCACCCGCCCATGCTCTATATGGGTTATGTGGGATTCTCCGTTGCCTTCGCATTTGCCATTGCCGCCATGTTGAGCGGCCGTCTGGATGCGGCCTGGGCACGCTGGTCGCGACCCTGGACGAATGTGGCCTGGGTGTTTCTGACCCTGGGCATCGCCCTTGGCAGCTGGTGGGCATACTACGAACTGGGCTGGGGCGGCTGGTGGTTCTGGGACCCGGTGGAAAATGCCTCGTTCATGCCCTGGCTGGTGGGTACCGCCCTGATGCACTCCCTGGCCGTGACCGAAAAGCGGGGTGCCTTCAAGGCCTGGACCGTGCTGCTGGCCATCTTCGCCTTCTCCCTGAGCCTGCTGGGCACCTTCCTGGTGCGCTCCGGCGTATTGACTTCGGTGCACGCCTTTGCCACCGATCCGGAACGGGGCGTCTTCATCCTGATTTTCCTCTGTGTGGTGATCGGAGGCTCCCTGCTGCTCTACTCCTGGCGGGCATCCCAGATTCGCAGCACGGTGCAGTTCAAGGCGGTTTCGAGGGAGACATTCCTGCTGCTGAATAATGTCTTTCTGGTGGTAACGGCCAGCGCCATTCTCCTGGGGACCCTCTATCCCCTGATCCTGGATGCCCTGGGGGCGGGCAAGATCTCGGTGGGTCCGCCCTATTTCAACAGTGTGTTCATTCCCCTCACGATACCCCTGGCTTTGCTGGTGGGCGTCGGGGCCATTTCCCGCTGGAAGGAAGACGACCCGAAGCGGCTGTTCGGTAAGCTCTGGATACCCCTGGTGGTTAGCATAGCGGCAGGACTGGCTTTGCCGGCGCTGCTGGCCCCCAGTTACACCTGGTCGGCGGCATTGGGCCTGGTGCTGGCAATCTGGGTAGCCCTGACCACAATGGTTTGGTTGGTGGAACGGACCAGCGGTCGGCAGAGTTTCTGGCAGGGAGTGAAAACCACGCCGCGGGGCGGGTGGGGCATGATGACGGGGCATATCGGGGTTTCCATATTCATAGTGGGCGTTTCCCTGACGTCCATCTACAGCGTCGAGAAGGATTTGCGACTCGAGCCGGGGCAGAGCTACAACCTGGGTGGATACGATTTCTTTTTCGAGGGTGTTGAGGCTTTCAACGGTCCGAATTACACCGGTGCCCGGGGTAGTGTCGAAGTGAGTCGACAAGGTAGTGTCGTGACCAGACTGTATCCGGAAAAACGCAACTACCGCAGCGGCATGCCTATGACGGAAGCCGGTATTGACGCAGGTCTGACCCGGGATCTTTTCGTAGCCCTTGGAGAGCCCCTGGGCACTCAAGGGGCCTGGAGCGTGCGGATCTACCACAAACCGTTTATTCGCTGGATCTGGCTTGGTGCGATTTTTATGTCCATAGGGGGATTGCTGGCGGCCAGTGACCGGCGTTACTTCCAACTGGCGCGCAAGGCCCGTGCGGTGGCCGGAGACACGGCGGCGGAAACGGCATGAAGGCAAGGTATCTGGCCCCACTGGGGATATTCATCCTGTTGGTGATATTCCTGGGAATCGGGTTGACCCTGAATCCCAGGGATGTGCCCTCTGTGCTCATTGACAAGCCGGCCCCCCGGTTTACCCTGCCCGACCTTTTCGACCCGGCACGTACAGTGAGCGCCGCCGATTTTGACGGAGAGGTGTGGCTGCTCAATGTCTGGGGAACCTGGTGCCCGGAATGCTGGCGTGAACACGGTTTCCTGATGCACCTCGCGAAAAACGAGGGCATCAAGATCGTGGGAATCGACTGGCGGGACGAACGGGCAGCCGCGCTGGAGATGCTTCGGGACGAAGGAAATCCATTCGTTGCCGTCGGCTTTGATCCGGAGAGTGTGGCGATCATGGACTGGGGGGTTTACGGCGCCCCGGAAACCTTCCTGATCGACAGGTCCGGCAATATCCGCTGGAAACACACCGGCGCACTCACGCCAACCCTCTGGCGGGAGGAACTCCAGCCGCGGGTGGCAAAACTCAAGGAACAAAGCCCGTGAGGCAACTCATACTGTCGCTTATGTTGTCGTTGTCGGTATTTACGGTGGAGGCCAGGGTGGAGGCCTATCACTTCGATGACCCGGCGAAGGAAGCCCGCTACAAGCAGCTTATCGATGAACTGAGATGCCTTGTTTGCCAGAATCAGAACCTGGCGGCTTCGAATGCGGAGTTGGCCCAGGATATGCGGCGTCTGACCTACGAGATGGTGAGCGAAGGTGCCACGAACGAGGAAGTCGTCCTGTTCATGGTTGAGCGATACGGTGACTTCGTACTCTACCGGCCGCCGTTCAAGACCTCGACCGCTTTGCTCTGGGTTGGGCCGTTCATCATGCTGGCCATAGGTGTGTTGGTTCTGGTGGTGTTTGTACGTCGGCGTTCAGTCGGAGAAACCCCGGAACTGGATGCTCAGGATCACGAACGCGCAAAGCGCCTTCTCGACGATAAGAAAATATGATGCTTTTCTGGATAGTTTCGGTGGCCCTGATGCTGGTCGCCCTGGTCATTCTTGCCCCTGCCCTGCTGCGTGCCCGTGCCGCGGAATCTCCGGATCGGGATGGCCAAAACGTAATAATTGCCCAGGAACGCCTGGCCGAACTGAATGCGGAAAAGCAGCGGGGAACCCTGACCGAGGCGCAGTTTGACAAGTCGAGAAGTGAATTGGAACAGTCGCTGCTTATTGACCTGGATGAGGCGGGCCAAGAAGCCTCCTTTACGGAAGCGTCCACGGTGGGTCGGCTGACCCTTGGAGCTATGGTTCTGCTCGTCCCGGTGCTAACGGTGGGTTTGTATTATCACCTGGGTTCCCCGGAGCTGATGCGGCCAACCCAGGAACGAATGGCCAACGCCGACGCCCCCCACCAGGGGGATGCCATGCCTTCGGTTGAAGAGATGATGGCGGCCCTGATGGCGCGTCTGAAGGAAAATCCCGAAGACAGTGAAGGCTGGTTCCTGTTGGGTCGCAGTTACATGGCGCTCGATAACTATGCCATGGCCTCCCAGACGTTTGAGAAACTGCATCAGCTGGTGGGCGATGATCCCGTGGTGCTGCTGTCATGGGCAGACGCCCAGGCCATGGCGCAATCGGGCAATCTGGCGGGTAAGCCTTCGGAACTGATTCGCAAAGCGGTGAAGCTGGCACCGGATGACACAACCGCCCTCTGGCTGGCTGGGATGGTTGAAAATCAGACAGGAAACTACGAACTCGCCATTAGCTATTGGGAACGACTGGAACCCAAGATCAAGGATGACCCCGAATCTCGTCAGCGTATTGAGTCCCTGCTGGCCTCGGCACGGGAGAAGGCCGGCCTCGAAACGGTGGGGGTCTCCAGTCCGGAGCCGGCGGTATCGACGGATGCGGCGGAGAACGGGGGAATCACCGTTCGAGTGGATCTGTCACCGGAATTCAAAGGCAGGGTTGGGCCGGAGGAGAGTCTGTTCATCTATGCCAGGGCCCTCGAAGGCCCAAGAATGCCCCTTGCCGCGGCACGGCGAAAAGTCAGGGATCTACCCCTGGAATTGACTCTGGACGACTCCAACGCGATGGTGCCTGCCATGAAGTTGTCCAACTTTGAACAGGTCCTGGTAGGTGCCCGGATATCCCGTACCGGTGAAGCCATAGCCCGCAGCGGGGACCTCTCAGGGGAAGTGTCGCCAGTTCGTGTGGGCGCCACGGGCGTCGTCGAAGTTTTGATCGACAAACCGATACCCTGATACTGCGGCAGGGGGGGGCCGTCTCAACAAGTCAGGCTCTAGTGGGCCGCGCGTCCCACTGGCTCTCAGGCAACCTGAATTCTCAAAGGCGTCGCCAATAATCCGTGTTGTGAACACTCCCAAAGTATTCCGCCTCTCGTCACCTAAAGGTTCTCGGGATAGCGCCGATAGTTAACTCATCCAGGAACTAAACTCTGGATAAAAAAAGGAAATGATATCGGGGATTCGGCTTGGATCGGGAATCGGTGGATTCCTTCATCAAGGGGAAAGATTTGATGAGTACTGTTTGGGAAAAAGTCACGGGGAATGCAAAGCTGATCTCCCCGCCGGAGATCTATTTGAGGTTGAGAGAGGTACTCGGTCAACCTGACTTTGCCATGTCCGATGTGGCGGTAGTGATCAGCAAAGACCCCGCACTGTCCGCCCGCATTCTGCGCCTGGTTAACAGTTCCTTCTTCGGATTCGCCTCGAAAATCGATACCGTCTTCCGTGCTGTCAATCTTCTGGGAACACACCAGATTTACGACCTCGTGCTGGCTACTTCGGTCACCCAGTCTTTCAACGGAATGTCCAACCAGGTCATGGATATGGCCGTTTTTTGGCGGCGCAGCATCTATTGCGGTCTGGTAGCCCGGCAACTGGCGGGTATGTGCAATGTACTGGACAGTGAAAGACTGTTTGTCGCAGGACTGCTAAAGGACATAGGCCATCTCATCATGTACCAGAGCATCCCGGAACTCTCCGAACGTGCGATCCTGGAAGCAGATGAGACCCTGCGGCCCCTGTATATTGTGGAACGTGAACTGATCGGCATTGATTATGCCCGCGTCGGTGGTGTGCTGATGCGTCAGTGGCAGCTTCCGGACAGCCTGCGTGAGTCCACGGAACTTCATGTCGAACCCCAGCGATCCCAGGAATTTCCCCTGGCAACCGCGCTCATCCATATTTCCGCCTTGATGACCGACGCCCTGGACACCCGGGAGGAGTTCGGTGTGGGAAGGCTGGAGCCCAGCAGCGAGGCGATGGCGCTGACGGGTCTAACCCAGGAACAATGCCAGACGGTGCAGGCCGAGGCCGAACAGGAGATCGAAGGCGTGTTGCAGTCGATTATGCCCGCCGCCCGGACGACGGCGCAGGCTTGAAGATTAGGGCCGAGGGGATTATAGGGCCGAGGGCCGAGGGAAGAAGGGCCAAGGGCCTAGGGAAGAAGGGCCAAGGGAAGAAGGGCCGAGGGCCGAGGGAAGAAGGGTCTGAGGTAATCGGTTTTCCAACCAATCCTTAATTCTTAAGGGAAGGGTGGTAACCGTTCTGGTCCCTGCGTCGGATCCGCGCTGTAGGGCCGAATTCATTCGGCCGAGTGCGAATGAATTCGCACCTACATAGCACAGGCCCCATATCTTGTACCAGGAGGAGCAAACCGCCCATCCCCTATTCTTAATCCTCGGCCCTAATCCCTAATCCCCAGCCAACACCTTCCGTTGGCCTTCCATAATCTCGCCGATTCCCTTGCGTGCCAATTCCAGCATCGTCTGCAATTCCGTCATATGAAAGGCATGACCCTCAGCGGTGCCCTGCAGTTCTATGAATGCACCGTTGTCGTTCATCACCACGTTCATGTCGGTTTCCGCATTGGAGTCTTCGCTGTAGTCCAGATCCAGTACCGGTGTGCCTCGATATATGCCGACGGAGACCGAAGCAACCATGCCGTGAATGGGATTGCCGCTTAGCTTGTTTTTTCGAATCATCGAATTTACCGCATCGCACAGGGAGACATATGCACCGGTGATCGAGGCAGTTCGGGTACCGCCGTCGGCCTGGATGACATCGCAGTCCAGGGTGATGGTGCGTTCGCCCAATGCCTGAAGGTCGACGACGGCACGGAGAGACCTTCCTATCAGACGCTGGATCTCCAGGGTGCGGCCGCCCTGTTTTCCCCTGGCGGCCTCCCGGCCCATGCGGTCGCCTGTCGAGCGGGGCAGCATGCCGTACTCAGCGGTGACCCAGCCTTGGCCGCTGCCCTTGAGAAAACGGGGTACCCGGTCCTCCACGCTGGCATTGCAGATCACCCGGGTATCACCGAATGACACCAGAACGGAGCCCTCGGCATGTTTGGTGAATCCCCGGGTGAACTCCACAGTGCGCATCTGATCGGGGTTGCGATTACTGGGTCTCATAATGTCTGATTTCCTTGCGAAGGTTTGATATCTGATTGCACGTTGGCCGTTTACGGGTGTCCGTGCGGGGGGGTTAAGGGTATCACCCTTGCTTCTGCTGGTTCCCGTCCTCAAAGCTGTCCAGGAAGTCCTGCAGATCGGTGATGGCCTGATCGAGATCGCTGGTCGTGGGTGGCTTGGCCGGACTCTCACTGATCAGCGCCTCGTCTTTCTTGGAACCCGAAAGCCATTTCAGGGCGATGAGGGTGATGTTGTCACTGCCCGGGAAAGCCGCCAGCGCGGCTTCGTCTGCCAGGGACTTTGCGGAATCAGTAATATCCAGGCCACTGGCAAGGGTGTCGCAGATCCATTCCTCACCGATGCTCGACCAGAGTCCGTCTGAGCAGACAACGACCAAGTCGCCCGGTTTCAATTCAGACTGTCCGAACTCGATGTCAGGAGGTGCGGGAGCGCCCCCAAGACAGCGTGTGACTAGATTTCTCTGGGGATGGGACAAAAGGTGTCGTTCGGAAATGAGGCCCTGATGATGGAGTTGCTGAACGTAGGAGTGATCGACGGTACGGGCTATCGTTTCACCGTTTCTGAACAGATAGAGGCGGCTGTCGCCCACATGAGCCCAGTAAGCGGTGTTGTTCTGGATAAGAGCCGCAACGGCAGTGGTCCTTGGATCGATGGCCGGTGTCTGAGTCAGGCCGAAGTCAACGATATCCTGGTGCGTTCCCTGCAGCAACCGACCTAGGAAAAGCCGGGGATTCTTGACTGGCTGAGGTGTGCGATGAAGCAGGTTATTGCAGTTTTCGATGAGAATCTGGGCTGCGGTCCCGCCGCGCGGATGCCCCCCCATACCATCTGCCAGGCCCAGCAGAAGGTTGCTTCCGGATTCCACCAGCGTACAGCGATCCTGGTTTTCCTTCCGATCTCCGGTCAGGCTCACGAGGGCATTCTGATAGCAGGGCTTACCGGTCACTGCCCGCCCTCCGCTGTCTCGCTGCTCTGTCTACATCGACTTCGTTCTCGCCGGTCAGGGCATCGAGCATGCTACCTGCATCCTGAGGACGAAGTAGTGGGTCGACCTCCATCGCCCAGTCAATTACCTCGAGGAGGCGTTTCGGATAGTGCCGTTTGTAAAGCTTGAAAGCCGGTCTAAGCTTGTCCTTGGCATGCCTTTCCACAGCAGACGGCGGCGGACCGCCCTCAATGCAGGCACGCATCGTCGAGCCGATGGAGTAAACATCGCTCCAGGGGCCTACGTATCCCGAAGAGTAGTATTGTTCTATGGGTGAGAAGCCGGGTGTGACAACCTGGGAGAATTGCCGGCTGCGGCTGGTGGCAAATTGGTGAATCGCACCGAAATCCAGCAGCAGGGGATTGCCTCCCAACCGCAGGTGCACGTTACCCGGTTTAATGTCGAGGTGCAGATGCCCCTTGGAATGAATCAGGTCCAACGCGCCCAGCACGGGTGGGAAAACCGCCAGCATGAATCGGGTGCTGAGTCTTCCTTTGTGCCGTTTGATGTAGTGTCCCAGATTTTTTCCCCGTTCGTAGTCCATCACCATATAGGCGGTGCCGTGGCTAAGGAAAAAAGTCCTCACGTTGACGATGTTGGGATGTCTCAGAATGGTCAGTGCCTTTGCTTCACGATAGAAAAGCTTGCGGCCCTGGTTGAATTGTTCAAGCTCCTTTTCACCGATGACCTCAACGCTCAGATCCTGACCACGGGCAGCCAGTTTCTTCGGCAGATACTCTTTGATGACGACACTTTCCCCGGAGTCATTATCTTCGGCGAGGTATATCAGGCTGAAGCCCCCGCTTCCCATCAGTCTGATAATGGAATAGCAGTCCAGATTGGTGCCCGCAGGCAGGCTTACTCGGGAATCCGGCATCTTGAGTGAAGGCGTTTCGTGCAACGATCGGGTTTGGACATTATGATACACAGATTCGTAAACAGGGGTCTCAGTGTTTTCTCGGGCGATAACTGCCCGAACTTTAATGCCGAGAGTCAGTTTATATGCTGATCTGTGACAGGATTTTGTTATGACATCCAGCATGACCGCTTTTTCACGCATGAGTTTCAAGGGCGACGAGGGCGAACTGGCCTGGGAGATGCGTTCCGTCAACAACCGGTATCTTGAGGTTATGGTGCGTCTTCCCGAGGAGCTGCGCGGACTTGATCCACTGGTGAGGGAGCGCGTCAACCGGAAACTGGGACGCGGTAAGGTGGATTGCACCCTGAGATTTTCGCCCTCCGGAAATTCGGCAGCCGGAGTGAGGATAAACGACCGGCTCGCCAGAGGGATCATTGAGGCTGCGTCGAGTATCGGGCACATACTGCACGATGCGAGTTCCCCCCGTGCCATGGATGTGCTCCGTTGGCCCGGTGTGCTGGAGTTTGAGGAACAGGACCTGACGCCGGTGGAGAGTCAGGCCGCGGAATTACTGGACAAGGTGATCGACGGATTGATCGAGTCACGCAAACGGGAGGGGGAACGCCTTGCGGAATTGATCATGCAGCGAACCGCCGCCATGCGTGAAGAGGTCGCCAAGGTCAAGGTCCATATGCCCCGGGTGATGAAAGGGCTGCGTGAGCGGTTGCGTGCCCGTTTGGATGAGGTCATCAGTGAAGAACTTGATCCGGGACGCCTGGAGCAGGAGATGGCACTGCTTACGCAGAAGCTGGACGTTGATGAAGAAATGGACCGGCTTCAGACTCATCTGGATGAAGTGGACAGCGTATTTCAAAGGAAAGAACCCATCGGTCGCAGGCTGGATTTTCTGATGCAGGAACTCAATCGTGAGGCCAATACCCTGGCATCGAAATCAAATGATGTCGATGTGACACGCTCTGGTGTTGAACTCAAAGTATTGATCGAACAGATGCGCGAGCAGGTTCAGAATATTGAGTAAAATCCAGTTGAGCGCAATAGAGCCCAAAAGGTATGTTTAAGGAATCTCATGCCTAAAGTGTATGGGACAGCAGTGGATTGAAACCGCGAAATATGAGTCATACGACAAAGAAGATGAAGAAGCGGGAAATAAAATCTCTGCATAGAGCCAGAAAAGAGCTACTGCAATTATATGTAGATCTACTGAAAGAGCGGGATGAGCTTAAGCAGCGGCTGGAAATAATGCGTGATGGATGGGGGGAAACTGAGTGGGCACAGTGGGTGCGTCAGGAATGCCCAGAAGCTGATGGGTGGTTTGATGGGGCTGGGAAGTGTAACGAGATTTCGCCGGAAGAGGGGTCAAGTGACCGACCCTAACGGATAGAATGACCGAGAAATTTGAAGAGGGGAAATTCTCCCGACGCTGAAGAACCCAGAATAAGCATTACTATCGAAGATACTGAAGACGGGCAGATTAATGTCATTGACACTGCCTTTCTGTCGGCACGAATAAAAAAAGGCCGGTAACGAGAGTTACCGGCCTTTTTACTCATCCCTGATGTCTTACGAGATGTTGTCCCGCAGACTGTCGCGGTTGTCCCGGTCGTCGCTCAGCTTGTCAAAAGGAACCGATTTACTGGAAGACTTGATCTGCTCCTGGTTGTAAAGCAGGTCGGAGTCCTGATCCGCGGGGCCGCTGTTTACCCGAACGTAGGGGCTTCCCATGCTGGCGGTGACCGTGCCGGTACCGTGGATGATGTCGTCCCGGTTATCGACTTCCGCAAAGGCGGCACCTGAGAACAGGGCGACGGAAAGGATGGCTGCGGTGTAAGTGATGTTTTTCATGATGTATCTCCAATAGTCTCTTAGGTTTAAAAGCTTGTTTGCTTGTCCAGAGATATTGCAGATGCCGTGCCAACTTTCGGAATTATTCGACTAATATAAATTAATCAATAAGTTAGTGTTATTTATTGAAAAGCCGATACGAATGCGGGCAGGTTTGTATTTAACGATACGTTAAGTGGCAGGCATATCGATCTGTTGCATTCTTAACGCAGCGTTACGTTCTCGATGCTGTTTCCAGTTTTGGGGGGCATAAATCGCCGACGGGTTTGGTTCATCTTCTGTTCAGCTCTCTTTATCTAAGATGTTAGTCAGGGTCGATTGAACGATCCGCACAAACCGAAAGAGGTATTGCAGAGATGATCAGAAAAATTCACATCGTTGCCATGATTACAGTCATCAGTTTTGGTCTAACCGGTATTGCGCAGGCAAGGGACCACGATCGCGCTGATCGAGGTTCCAGGGACCGCGCTTCCGCGCAGGTTGCAAAAAGCGCCCGAGATCGGGGAAATACCGGAGAGCGGTCGCATGTGGGTCGCTTTGAGTCCAGGGTGGAGCGGCGGCAGGATAATCAGTTGTCCAGAATTCGCGAAGGCCGGCAAAGCGGCTCACTGACAAAACGGGAAGCGCGACAACTCAATAAAAACCGGAAAAAAATCGACCGCATGGAACGCCGCTATGCCAAGGACGGCCGTATCGACAAACGTGAGCGCCGAAAGTTGACCAAGGCGCTTGAGCGGTCGAGCCGCCGCATCTACAAGTTAAAACACAACGACGTCTACCGCGGCAGCCGGGACCTGGCTTATTCACGCGGTCATGAGCCGGATTACCAGACTGATAGCGGTTACCAGCCGGCGGTCACCTACAGTGACACTGTCGATTTGCTGTTCGACGGTATCTCTCTCAGCTGGAATACAACGAGACAGTTTTAACGGTGCGGATTGGTGAAAACAACGCATCGGGGTGGCGGAATCCATTGTTCCGCCACCTGCCCGTTGGCTGCAGGTTATTCGGAGTATCTGTCGAAATGGGGTGCCGAAAGCCCCTCATCGTACCAAGGGGCCCGGTCCTTCCAGAAGATATGGTCGCGGGGCGCTATACCCGGGTCCGGGTCTAGCGAGCCGGCGGGAACAATAAGAAACTTCCCGTCGCGACTGAGGTAGGGGACAGGCGATCCGCACTCCGTACAAAAGTTCTTTGCAAATCGTTCAGCCGTGGGCAGATCGTATCTTTTGATAAACTCCATGCCGTCAAGCCACTCGATGTTTTCGGGTGCCGTAAAAATTTTGGAGGCATGGGCTGAACCGCTGTCTTTGCGGCATCTGGAGCAATGGCAAAGGTGAAAAACGCTGTATGGGCCACGCACCACGAATTGGATTTTTTCACAAAGACAGCTGCCTTTCGTCTGTTCACTCATCATTGCTGATATCCCGATTCAGTTGGTTTTTGCATGTGGGGCTTTATGGGCGGCACTTTACCCCAGCGTTTTCTCGATCTATTGAAAGAAATAAAAGACAAACAGGGCGATTGCGGCCACCGCCGCAAAGATCCCCACTAGAAGCAACATATCTTTTTTCATTCGGTTTCTCCTGCTACATTACGGCGCTTTATTGAATATACTCATGCCGACTCACCAAGTTACCTCATCCGGGCTTGAAAGGGGCCAGCTTCTCAGAAATCGTAGACATTATCCGGAAGGTCGTATGAACGGCAAGGTGCCAGGAACATTATTTATCGTGTCCGCTCCCTCGGGTGCCGGTAAAACCAGCCTGCTGAAGGCGCTGCTTGAAGTCCTGGATGGGCTTCGCGTCTCGGTATCCCACACCACGCGGCCGAAGCGGGCCGGAGAAATCGATGGCGCGGATTATCATTTCGTGGATCCAGACACATTCACCCGTATGGCAAAAGGGGGGGAGTTCCTGGAGCATGCCCAGGTATTCGATAATTATTACGGCACGTCAGAATCCAATATTCGGGACCAGCTCGAAGCGGGGGTGGACGTGATTCTGGAGATCGACTGGCAAGGTGCGCGACAGGTGAGAACCCGTTTCCCCAACGCGGTTTCCATTTTTGTTCTTCCCCCTTCCAGAGAGACGCTGCGAGAGCGCCTGGGTAACCGGGGACAGGACAGTGAGGCGGTCATCGAGCGGCGGATGCGGGATGCGATAGCGGAGATGACTCATTATGCCGAGTACGATTACCTGGTGGTTAATGACCAATTTAATCAGGCACTTCAGGAGATCGGCTCTTTGATAACCGCCCAGCGGTTGCGTTGCCCGGCCCAGGTTCAACGGCTGCAGACGGTGTTGGAAGGGCTTCTGAACTGATCAGGGGTTACTTTGCTTCCCGTCTGGCGTTACCAGATATCTGGATACTGCCAACCGATTGAGTTATATTCATATCTTGGCTCTCGGAAACGAGGAGCTGAGGTTGTTCGTCACCTATTAGTTTTGTCATAACCCTCCCTCGGCGGAGGTCCTTATCCCGGAGTAGATATAGATGGCCCGTGTCACTGTAGAAGACTGTTTGGACCACGTAGACAACCGATTCGATCTGGTACTTCTCGCGACCAAACGGGCTCGCCAGTTGATGCATGGCGTCGACCCCCTGCTGCCCTGGGAGAATGACAAACCCACAGTCATGGCATTGCGCGAAATCGCTGCTGGGCTGGTGGATGACCAGGTGATCAATCCCCCTGAACAGACCGATGTTGAAATGATCATGCAGGACGAGGAACTCAGGGTGGGTGGCAGCCCGGGAGATCAGCCTCCCATGACCTGAAGTATGGCGCTGCGGGTCAATCGCTCGAACCAGAACCGATTGTGCCGGAACAAGGCGCGGTCGGTTCTCCATAAGGGGTAAGTCGTGGCAACTGCACCGCTCGAAACCCTCAAAGACGATTCAGGTAAACCCCGATTTCTTATCAGTGACCTCTGCGTCTATCTCGAGTCATACCTGGAACAGGATCAGATACGGGAAGTCTATCGCGCCTACCTGTTCAGTGCGGATGCCCACGAAGGGCAAAAGCGCCTGTCTGGTGAACCCTATATCTACCATCCCCTCGCGGTAGCAAGAATCCTGGCAGACCTGCAGATGGATTATAAGTGCCTGATGGCCGCCATTCTGCACGATGTAATCGAAGATACCCCCACGGCCAAAGAGCAGATAGCCGAGCATTTCGACGAGGAGATCGCGGAACTCGTCGATGGCGTCAGCAAGTTGACCCAGGTGGATTTTCGTTCTCGTGCCGAGGCGCAGGCAGCAAGTTTTCGCAAGATGCTTCTGGCCATGACCCGGGATATCCGGGTAGTGATGATCAAATTGGCGGACCGTGTTCACAACATGCGCACGCTTGGTGTGATGCCGCCGGAGAAGGCCCGTCGTATCGCCAGGGAAACTCTGGATATCTATGCGCCCATAGCCCACCGGCTTGGCATGAACAGTATGCGCTACGAGCTCGAGGAGCTCTGTTTCATCGCCTATTGGCCGACTCGCCACCGGGTCATCAAGAATGCGGTGAAAAAGGCCCGGGGCAATCGCAAGCAGGTTTTAGGCAAGATCGAGAAGGCGATCCACACCAGGCTGGATCAAGAGAAGGTGTCGGCGGAGGTCAGCGGCAGGGAAAAGCATCCCTACAGCATCTACCGCAAAATGAAGGAAAAGAAGCTGTCGTTTCACGAGGTTGTTGATGTTTATGCGTTCCGCATCATCGTGGACAGACAGGATACCTGTTACCGGGTCCTGGGGCTGGTGCACAACCTATACAAGCCTGTACCCGGCAGATTTAAGGACTATATCGCCATCCCCAAGGCGAATGGCTACCAGTCCCTTCACACGGTGCTTTTCGGGCCTCATGGAATCCCTATCGAGATTCAGGTACGCACCGAGGATATGAGCCGTATCGCCGAGTCGGGAATTGCCGCCCATTGGCTCTACAAGGCTGTCGAGAGGAAGAATGATCTGGCCCATGCCGGTGCATCGGACTGGCTCAACAACCTGTTGGAGCTTCAGAAGCGTGCGGGAAGCGACTCTATCGAGTTTCTGGAGCACGTCAAAATCGATCTTTTTCCGGATGAGGTGTATATATTCACTCCCGTGGGGGAGATCATGGTGCTTCCCAAGGGCGCCACGGTGATCGATCTCGCCTATGCCATCCACTCAGACCTGGGTAACCAGTGTGTTGCTGCCCGAATCAACAGGCGCCTGGTGCCGCTGCGTACCCGACTGCACAGCGGTGAGACGGTTGAGGTCATCACATCTCCGGGTGCCCGTCCCAACCCTGCATGGCTCAATTTTGTCGTGACCGGAAAGGCCAGGGCCAACATCCGGGGTTACCTCAAGAATCTGAAGCGCAACGAGGCAGTGCTGTTGGGTAGACGGCTGTTGGAGAAGGAACTGGTCAGTTGCGGCAGAAGCCTTGGCGAGATAGCTCCGGTGGAGTTGGAGCACCTGTTCAAGGAGTTCAGGCTTCAGGGTGTGGATGACCTGTTCGAGGAGGTTGGGCTGGGTAATCGAATGCCGTTGCTGATTGCCAGACGACTCGTGAATGAGGACGTCATGAACCGGAATAAAGTAGTTGAAGAAGCACAGCCTGCCGTACCGCTGGCGATCCACGGCACCGAAGGCATGGTGATCAAGTTTGCCAAATGCTGCCGCCCCATCCCCGGTGATGAGATTGTTTCTGCATTCAGTCCCGGTACCGGTATCGTGGTGCATCGTCAGGAATGCCGCAATATCGACATGCGCAAGCACGGGGATCGCTGGCTGGATGTTCGGTGGGAAAACGAACCCACCGGTGAGTTCAACACCGAAATCAAAGTAGAGGTAAGCAACAAGCGCGGCGTACTGGCAACTATTGCTGCCACGATCTCAGGGTCGGGCTCAAATATAGAAACCGTGAGCCTGGATGAACTCGATGGTCTGACCTCGAGCCTTACCCTTGTGTTGACCGTGGATAACCGGAAACATCTGGCCACCATAATGCGACGGCTGCGCGCAATGCCCACAGTGTTGCGCATCAGTCGAATGATGAGATGAGAGAAAGTAGCTAGTTACTAGTAACTAGTAACTTGGAGAAATACATTGGCACGTAAAATCATTCGAACAGACCAGGCTCCACAGGCGATTGGAACCTACTCCCAGGCGGTAAAGACCGGTAGCAGGGTTTATCTGTCCGGACAGATACCCCTGGTGCCCGAGACAATGGAGATGGTGGAAGGTGGTATAGAACAAGAGATTCGCCGTGTCTTCGATAACCTGCTCGCTGTGGCCAGGGCAGCCGGGGGCGGGTTCCAGGATGTGGCCAAGCTGAACGTGTATCTGACGGATCTGGCGGATTTTCCCATGGTCAATCAGGTGATGGCGGAGTACTTTACCGAGCCCTATCCGGCAAGGGCGGCTATCGGTGTGGCTTCGCTGCCAAAGGGCGCCAGCGTGGAAATGGACGCGGTAATGGAAATGGATTAGCAGGCGAGATGTGGGGTGTGGTGAGCAAAGCGAACCGAACCGCTTCGATCATAATTCAGCCAGCCTCAGTAGCGGCCCCGGCACTCCCCCCAACAGTCTGATGCCTGAGCATGCGGCGTTCAAACAGGCGATAAGCCTGCACAAAAATAAACGTCAACAGCAGATAGATGCATCCTGCCGCAAAGAATATCTCAATCGGCATGTAGGTACGGGCGATGATGGTGCGCGCCATGCCGGTGAGATCCAGTAGGGTGATGGTGCTGGCCAGGGCGCTGCCCTTGAGCATCAGTATGATCTCGTTGCTATAGGCAGGCAAAGCAATTCGATAGGCAATGGGCAGTGTGATTCGGCGTAGCATCAACGCCCGGCTCATGCCTACGGCCATGCCTGCTTCCAATTCACCGGAAGGGACAGCCTGAATCGCGCCGCGCAATATCTCAGTGGTGTAAGCCGTGGTATTTAGCGTGAACACGATCAACGCACACCAGTACGCCTCCCTCAGAACGGGCCAGAACATGCTTTCCCGAACGCTGTCGAACTGGGCCAGCCCATAGTAGAAGAGAAACAGCTGCACCAGCAGGGGTGTTCCCCGGAAAAAGAATGTGTACGCCAGCGGGATAATGCGGATCAGGGGGTTTCGGGAGACGCGCATCAGGGCCAGGGGAATGGAAAGCACCGCGCCGACCAGCAGTGACAGCAGCACCAGTTCCAGGGTGAGCAGCGTCCCCTCCAGAAGTTTCGGGAGGCTGTCGAAAATGACGCTCCAGTTCCAGCTCATTCGACCCTCCTCGCCATCCCCCTGCCCGCCCACTGTTCCGCATAACGCTGACCGATCATGACGATGACGGTGATGGAGAGGTAGATGAGCGCGGCGACGAAAAAGAAGGTGAAGGGCTCCTTGGTATTGGAGATGGCGATCTGGCTCTTACGCATGATCTCATCGAGGCCGACCACGGAAATGAGCGCGGTATCCTTGAGCAGGACCTGGAACAGGTTGCCCAGCCCGGGAATCGCAACCCGCCAGGCCTGGGGCAGCGTGATACGGAAGAATATCCGCCGGCCGGTCATACCACAGGCCATGGCCGCTTCGATCTGTCCTTTGGGAATTGCCTGTATGGCACCCCGGAAGACCTCAGTGGCATAGGCGCCGAAGGCAACACCCAGGGCGATGATGCCCGCAAGCAGCGGACTCAGCTCTACATATTCGTCGTGCCCCAGCCAGCCGGCCACCTGGGTGAGGACGCCGGCGCTGCCGAAATAAATGATCAGTACTACCAGCAGTTCGGGGATGCCCCGGATCACCGTGGTGTAGGTGGCACCTATCCCATAGGCGATCCGGGATTTGGAAAGTTTGAGACCCGCCCCGGCCAGACCCAGGATGAGCCCCATCACGAGACCGCCGGCCGCCACCTTCAGGGTCATCCAGACACCCAGCAGCAACTGATCCCCAAAACCCTGCAGGTCAAACATTTAAGCTTTGCCTTTCCCTGTCTCGGCTCTCGGCCTCAGTAAATAGAAAAGGGAAAATACTTGGCGTTGATCTTGGCGTAAGTGCCGTCGGCGATGATCTCGGCAATTGCCTTGTTGAGACTCTTGCGAAGCTTGTTGTCACCCTTGCGAACCGCGATGCCGATCTTGTCATCTATGTCGATGTTCTCGCCGATGAACTCGTATCCCTTGCCCTGCTTAGATTGCAGCCAGTCATATCCGGGCAGCATATCCGTCACCAGAAGGTCTATACGTCCGGAGGAGAGATCCAGATAGGCATTTTCCTGGGTGTCATACAGTTTCGCTTTGGCGCCTTTTACCTCTTCGACATAGTTGGCCGCGATGGTGGCACGCTGGGCTCCGATGGATTTTCCCTTAAGATTCTTGGGGTCGATACCCGAGCCCTTCTTGGCGATGAAACGCAGGCTGTTGGAGTAGTATCTTTCGGTGAAATCCACGGCCTTTTTACGTTCGTCGGTGATCGACATGGAGGCGACGATGGCGTCGTACTTGCGAGCCAGCAGCCCCGGAATGATACCGTCCCAGTCCTGGGTGACGAAGGTGCAGTCTGCCCCCATCTTTTTGCAGAGCGCCTTTGCAATGTCCACATCGAAGCCGGCGGGCTTGCCGGCCTTGTCGATCAAGTTAAAGGGGGGGTAGGCACCCTCGGTGCCGATACGCACCTTGTCGGCCACGGCATTTCCCGATACCAGAATCAGTGCCACAAGGGCCAATAAAATGCTTTTCATGGAAGGATTCTCCTGTTGTATTAAATAAGGTAGTTATTCGGTAAGACCGATGAACTGGCGCATACGGTCTGATTCCGGGTTGTCGAATACCTGCCTGGCCGGTCCAAACGCCTCTGTCATGCCTTCGTGCAGGAACATCACATGGGATGATACATCCCGGGCAAAACTCATTTCGTGGGTTACCACGAGCATGGTACGACCTTCGTCGGCAAGATCCCGCATGACCTGCAGCACTTCACCCACCAGTTCCGGATCCAGTGCCGAGGTGGGTTCATCGAATAACATGACCTCCGGGTCCATGGCCAGTGCGCGGGCTATGGCTGCCCGTTGCTGCTGGCCACCGGAGATCTGGCTGGGATAGTAATCCCGCCGGTCGTACATGCCCACTTTCTGCAGCAGCGCATCCGCCTGTTCCACGGCCTCTGATTTTTTCCGGCCCAGCACATGAATCGGTGCCTCGATCAGGTTCTCCAGGATGGTCTTGTGGGCCCACAGATTGAAACTCTGGAATACCATGGAAAGCCTGGCACGGATGCCCTGCAGCTGTTTTCTGTCAGCCGGCTCCCGGCTGCCGTTAAGCCGGTTCTTCATTTTGATCAGTTCCCCGTGGACATATACGTCCCCGGAGTCCGGTGTTTCGAGCAGGTTGATGCAGCGCAGAAAAGTGCTTTTGCCCGAACCGCTGCTGCCGACAATGGAGATGACATCGCCGGTGTTGGCGATCATGTCGATGCCTTTTAAGACCTCGTGGCTGCCAAAGCGCTTGTGCATGCCCTCGACCTGAAGGGCAGGGGTCTGTTCGCTCACTTTATTATTTTCTCGTTTTACAGATTGCCGACACTCTACCACTTGAACGGGGGAGTTCATAGAATCCAAGGGAATTGCACGGATACCCCGGGAAACCTGTTGACAGGTTAATCCCCCTGCACCGTCACCGTGATGCTGCGGCTGTGAGGGTGGGTTCTGTGTTCCCAGAGATAGACCCCCTGCCAGGTTCCCAGGGCCGGCCTGCCGTCGCAGACCGGCAAGGTTAGGTCCATCTTAGTAAGGATAGAGCGTACATGGGCGGCCATGTCGTCCGGCCCTTCCAGGGTGTGTTTGAATAGCGGATCGCCATCGGGCACGAGCCGTTTCATGAAAGCCTCGAGATCCCGCCTCACGGTAGGATCTGCATTCTCGCACAGGGTGAGAGAAGCGCTGGTGTGGTGACAGAATACGTGGCAAGTACCCGTATCGATACCCGAATCCCGAATGACACGACCGATTTCCCGGCTGATCTCGTAGGTTCCCCGGCCCCGGGTATCGAAGTGGAGGCGCTCCTGATATGTCATGTTAAATACCTGTTTTACTATCAATCCGCCACGTCGCCGATCTTCCGCCGGATAGAATCCACCTTGCCCTGAAGGCGCCCCTCTTTGCCTTTGCGGATGTCCAGTTTCAATGAAGAGTAGACCCGGTTGCAGCCAGCTTGTTCAAGGATACCGTACGCCTGCCCGACCAGGCCAAGTGCCTGGTCCAGGGAGTCGGTTTCGATGATGGTGCCCATGGGGGTCAGTCGATAGGGGATGCCGCTGTCCCTTATCATTGCTATCACCTGGCTGACGTAGGCGCTGACGCTTTCACCCTTGTCGGTCGGGAACATGCTGAATTCTAGAAGTACGGACATCGTTGTCGCCTCTGTATGGTGGATTTACGGTTCATTGATCCAGATTTTCAGGGTAAGTGGCCAGATTATGAGCCGGGGCGTCCGAGAGTTGCCCCAGGCCGTCTCCAGTTTACCTTGGCAAAACATCAGGGGATCGGAGCCCTTTTTTTTCTGATAGCGCTTGACGGCAGACCAGGTGGATAGATAGCAGGTCAGGTGATGGAGATCCCAGTTTTCTTTCATCAGAATCAACGGTGGCTGTATTTGCTTCAACGGGAAATCTATTTCCTGGTAACCGCTCTCCACTATTTTTCGTTCTTCCGGCCAGCAACCGGCCAGAATGTCGCTGTAGAGTTCATTGATCACCTTGTCGAAATCGGGGCTTACCTGGAGTAGATCATAAGTCCACACCGCAAGGGCACCGCCCGGTTTCAGGACACGGTCTACCTCCCGGGAAAAGGCGGGGATATCGAACCAGTGCAGTGCCTGGGCCACGGTAATCAGGTCAACGGAACTATCCGGCAGGGTTGAGGCCTCTGCGGGTGCCACCTTGTAGAAGACTCCCGCGCGCTGCCGGGCCTTGGTAATCTGCTCCCTGCTGGCATCCGTGGCCGTGACCTGGGAGTAGTAGTTCGCGAGCGTTACTGCTGCCTGCCCGGTACCCGTTGCGCAGTCCCAGGCCCAGTCATGAGCACTTGTGACCGATGCCAGGTACTGGAACAGCGCCGGGGGATAACCGGGTCTGTATTTTCCATAGGTTTTGGAACCGGTAGAGAAATGATCTTTGAATTCTGTACTCACGGGGTTTTCAGGCATCGTACAAAACCCTTTCGAAGGTTGGGTGGCTTGTGGCAGCGGTAATCGGAGTGTCTGGTATTATGGCCCAAAAAAACAGGCCGTGGTGCCCAGGCGGCTCCATGCCCTGAACCTGTAAATGACAAGCGTGCGAGTAGAGCATTAAATTGAAAACACAATCGCTGGATGCAATGCCGGTCACTGCTCTGAAAGGGGTGGGGGCTCGCAATGCTGAACGCCTGGCAAAAATAGGCGTTCAGACGGTACAGGATGTACTCTTTCACCTTCCCTTTCGTTACCAGGATCGGACCCGAATTACTCCGATGTATGCACTGCGGCTGGGTGACCAGGCGGTGGTCGAAGGGGTTGTGGAGATGTCCGAGATCCGCTTTGGGCGTCGCCGTTCCCTGTTGGTTGTTCTGGCCGAAGGGAACGCCTCCCTGACCTTGCGGTTCTTTCATTTTTCGGCGGCCCAGAAGGCCGGGTTGGCACCCGGTGTCAGGCTGCGCTGTTTCGGCGAGGTACGCAACGGCCCAAAGAGCCTGGAAATGGTGCATCCCGAATACCATCGCGTGGATGGAGAAAACGAGCAGGATATGGAAGAGAGTCTCACTCCCATATATCCCACCACGGAGGGTATGCACCAGCTGTCCTGGCGGGGCATGACCGACAAAGCCCTGGTTGTCCTGGCTGAGCACCCCCAGGGACTTCCCGACTTGCTGCCGGAGGCGTTGCTGCGCAGCCAACGGCTGCCGGAACTGGCTGCAGCAGTGCGATATCTCCACCGGCCGCCGCCGGATGCCTCTCTGGATGAACTCGCCGAGGGGAGGCATCCTGCCCAGCGCCGACTCGCCTTTGAGGAGCTTCTGGCTCATCAGTTGAGCTTGCGGGAACTTCGCCGGCTGCATAAAGGGACCCCCGCCCGGGCCCTGGCCGGTGGAGGTGACCTGAGGCAGCGGCTGATGGCGTCTCTGCCGTTCAAGCTTACCGCTGCCCAGCTGCGGGTGGCGGGGGAGATCGGTGAAGACCTGCGCAGGAAGCATCCCATGATGCGTCTGGTTCAGGGCGATGTGGGGTCCGGAAAGACCGTGGTGTCGGCCCTTGCGGTCCTGCAGGCCCTGGAATCGAAATGTCAGGCGGCTCTGATGGCGCCCACCGAATTGCTGGCCGAGCAGCACTTGCGCAGCTTTCGTGGCTGGCTGGAGCCGCTGGATCTGGAGGTTGCCTGGCTCACCGGGCGTCATAAGGGCAAGGCAAGGCAACAGATACTGGAATCCCTGGCAACAGGCGAAACACGCCTGGTGGTCGGTACCCACGCCCTGCTCCAGGAGGACGTGGTGTTCAGTGCCCTGGGACTGGTTATCGTTGACGAGCAGCATCGGTTCGGGGTGCACCAGAGAATGGCCCTGCGGGGAAAGGGCGGCAGCGGGGATTTCGTGCCCCATCAGCTCATCATGACGGCAACGCCCATTCCGCGATCCCTTGCGATGACAGCCTATGCGGATCTGGACCTTTCGGTGATCGACGAGCTGCCTCCGGGCAGGCTGCCGGTCAGCACCGTGGCCATACCGGACAGCCGCCGGGAAGAGGTGATCGAACGGGTGCGTGCCGCCTGCCAGGAGCAGCGCCAGGCCTACTGGGTGTGTACCCTCATAGAGGAATCCGAGGCATTGCAGTGTCAGGCGGCCGAGGATACCGCACTGCAGCTCGCAGAGGCCCTGCCGGATCTGCGTATAGGCCTGGTGCACGGCCGCCTCAAGGCGGCCGAAAAAGAATCGATGATGGACGGTTTTAAGCGGGGTGAGATCGAACTGCTGGTATCCACAACGGTGATAGAGGTCGGTGTGGATGTGCCTAACGCCAGCCTGATGATCATAGAAAACCCGGAGCGGCTGGGTCTGGCGCAGCTGCATCAGCTGCGGGGTAGGGTGGGGCGCGGTGCGACCGAAAGCCATTGTGTTCTCATGTATCACCCGCCGCTCACCGGAAAGGCCCGGGAGCGCCTCGCAGTCATGCGGCACACCGGTGACGGTTTCGTGATCGCCCGCAAGGACCTGGAGCTGAGGGGGCCGGGCGAAGTGCTGGGCACCCGGCAGACCGGTGAGATGCAGTTTCGAATCGCCGATCTGGTGCGCGATCAGGGAATGTTGGACGATATTCGCCAGGCCGCGGATCAGCTTTTGAAAAACAACCCTGACAGGGTAGAACCCCTGATAAGAAGATGGATCGGTGAGAAGACGCAGTACATTAATGCCTGA
>JAQYVO010000208.1 GCA_030145425.1 Chromatiales bacterium
TGCTGGCTGCCAGCAGCGCAGGGGCTTTCAATCAGTATTACGAGCGTGACCTGGACGGCCGCATGAAGCGCACGCGCAACCGTCCCTTCGTCACCGGCGAACTCACCTACAATCGCTGGTGGCTGCTGGTCATCACCGCCCTGCTGGCGGTAGGTGTCCTTGGCGCCGCATTCACCCTGAACGGGATGGCGGCCCTGCACATCTTCCTCGGGGCCTTTTTCTATGCCATTGTCTACACGGTATGGCTAAAAAGACGCACCTGGCTGAACATCGTGATCGGTGGTGCCTCCGGAAGCTTTGCCGTCCTGGCGGGAGCGGCTGTGGTCGACCCCAACCTGGGCGCGGTACCCATACTGCTCGCCATCGTGCTATTTCTCTGGACACCCTCCCATTTCTGGAGCCTGGCCATCGCCCAGCACAAGGACTATGCGGAGGCGGGCGTCCCGATGCTTCCGGTGGTGGTCGGCGACAAGTCGGCAGCCAAGGCAATCCTGGGCAATACGCTTCTGCTGGTGGGTATCTCCATACTCCCGTTTTTCTACGGCCTCGGGTGGATCTACCTGATTGGAGCCCTCTCGGGCGGCGGTTATTTCATTTACTGGAATATCCGGCTGGTGCAGGAACCCTCCCGCAAAGTGGCGATGAAAAGTTTCTTTGCGTCCCTGATACAGTTGGTGGTGCTGCTGATTTTTGCCGTTGTCGACTCCCAGTTAATTTAGATGCACCGGCATCCCACTGGGATTGTCATGTGCCAATTGATCGAACTGTTCAGTCTGGCGCTTTTGCTCATCCTCCCCGCCCAACTGTTCGCTGCAGGCCCCAACCCTGAAGCCCTGGAAACCATTCGCGGCTTTCAGTACGACACGGCGCTGCGTGCCAGCCAGGATGCCATTGACACCACACCCGCAGACTATCCCCTCACCGATCATACCGGCAAGGGCGTCAGGCTATCTGACTTTCGGGGAAAACCGCTGGTTTTGAGCCTGATTTACACCAGCTGTTTTCACATCTGCCCCATGACCACCCGTCACCTTCACAAGGTTGTGGAGAAGGCGCGGGAGGCATTGGGATCGGACGCTTTCTCCGTTGCCGTACTGGGCTTTGACGCTCAGAATGATCACCCTCGGGAGATGGCCTATTTCGCGAAAAAGCAGGGTATCGAGGATGCAGGCTGGTCCCTGCTGAGCGCGGATCCGGACACCATCAACGCACTCACCAAGGATCTGGGGTTTGTCTTTTTCGCTTCGCCCAACGGATTCGATCATGTGGTACAGGCCACGGTGATCGACGCGGACGGCAAGATCTACAGGCAAGTGTACGGGGAGGTATTCGACACGCCCCTGCTCGTGGAACCCCTGAAGGAACTGGTACTGGGCCGGCCCAAACCGAATCAGGACTTCTTCTCGACGCTGGTCGACAAGGTGCGTTTTTTCTGCACCACCTACGATCCCAACAGTGACGGATACCGCTTCGACTATTCGCTTTTCATCGGCATTCTGATAGGTGCGTTCATCATCCTCTCCGGAGTTGTGTTCATTGTCAGGGAACTCTACAAGGGCAAACGGCTGCGCAGTGCGTGAATAAAGGGTATCGTTTAACCGCGGACACCGTAGCCTGGATGCAACGAAGTGGAATCCGGGGAACCGCCCACTAGTATCCGTTCAGAAACGCGTGTTTTCCAGAAACCACGTCATCCCGGTGAATGCCGGGATCCAGGGTGTAGGGTCGAATTTATTCGACCATCGGTATTTGGTCGAATAAATTCGACCCTACGGACACCACCCATAATTCCCGGATTACGCTACGCTCCATCCGGGCTACTCTGGAAAAACACGGTAAATCCCGGTCAATCAGGTAAGTTTGATAGATATCAATGCCTTTTTTCAGTGCGGGCATTAGGATGGGCTGCTCCTTCCCGGCATCCGCCTTCACGTTGAACGCAAAGAGAGTCCCAGCTTGAATTCTGTCAATCCCATAAAGCGTGGCTATCTCTACCTGGAAGCCTGGTTCAACTATTCTTTCGGCCCGGAGTGGAACCCGCTCTACCACCTGGGAACCCTGACATTCTTCTTTTTCTGGATTGTGCTGGTCAGCGGCATCTACCTGTTTATTTTTTTCGATACCAGCCTGGGAGGCGCCTACGCCTCCGTGGAATATCTGACCCATGAACAGTGGTATCTCGGGGGCGTCATGCGCAGCCTCCACCGCTATGCATCGGATGCGGCCATTATGACCATCTTGCTGCATATGTTCCGTGAATTTGCCCTGGACCGCTACCGGGGCTTCCGCTGGTATTCCTGGGTGACCGGTGTACCCACGCTCTGGTTCGTGATCACCCTGGGCATTACCGGTTACTGGCTGGTGTGGGATGAGTTGGGACTCTATATCGCGGTGCTCTCCTCCCTGCTCATGGATGCCCTGCCCATCGTTTCCGGATCCATGGCGAGTAATTTTCTGGAAGGCCAGCTCACCGACCGTTTTTTCACCCTGATGGGTTTCCTGCACCTGCTCGGGCAACCGGTGCTGCTGGTTTTCGTATTGTGGATCCATGTCAAGCGCCTGTCTCATGTAGAGATCAGTGCCCCCCGGGGACTGGCCATCGGCAGTTTCCTGGCACTGCTGGCCCTCTCCCTGGCAAGTCCGGCCGTCAGCCATGCCCCGGCCGACCTGAGAAAGGTGCCAGCGGAGCTGAACCTGGACTGGTTTTACCTCAATATCTACCCGCTGCTCGACACCCTTACCGCCGGCCAGACCTGGATGATCACCATCGGCATCACCTTCTTCCTGATGCTCATGCCCTGGCTGCCGCGCAAAAAGACCGGCGAGGCCGCTAAGGTCCACCTGGACGAGTGCAACGGCTGCGGGCAGTGCGCCGTAGACTGTCCGTTCGATGCCATCAGGGTCCAGGCCCGGACGGACAATGCACGCTGGGAATTCGAGGTCGCCGTCGACGACGGCCTCTGTGCGGCCTGTGGCATCTGCGTCGGATCCTGCCACTCCTCCAATCCCTTCAGAAGGAGCAACAAGTCACTGGAGACAGGCATCGACATGCCTCAGTTTCCCATCGATGAGGTGAGAACCCGCACCGGGGAGGCACTGGCCGAGCTGCAGGGTGATAACACAGTTCTCGTTATAGGCTGCGAACACGCCCTGAATGTCGAGCAATTCAAGACTCAGAATGTTGCCGTGTTAAATCTGATATGCACCGGCATGATGCCGCCGACCCTGGTGGAATACGCACTCAAGCAGGGTGCCGATGGCGTTTTCGTCACCGGATGCCGCAAGGGGGACTGTTACTACCGTTACGGCAACGTCTGGATGGACAAACGATTCGAAGGGCTGCGCAAACCTGTGCTTCGCGAACGGGCCGACCGTTCCCGTATCCGGGTTTATCGTGCCGCGGAAACAGATCAAAAGAAACTGCTGAAAGAGCTCGCCGACTTTCAACGGCACCTGGCGGATACAAGTCCTGAAAAAACGGGGGCAAACCGTGCTTAGCCCCAAACGCCTGGTACTGCAGATCTTCAACTACGCGCTATTCATGGCCCTGGTCTGGTATTTCTCTTTCGCCCCGCCCTATATCCGGCTGGGTGCCGACGAGGCGATGATCACCCTTTCCATCTCCCATGCCGGAGAGTTGGTTGCGGACTGTCGCCAGCTCAGCCCCGAGGAGCTGGCGAAGCTGCCGCCGAACATGCGCTTGGCTACAAGCTGCGACAGGGAACGGTCGCCGGTAGACCTGGAGATATCCCTGGACGGCGATTCCGTCTTCAGGACCACCGCAGAACCGCCCGGCCTGTACAAAGATCAGGGCGTCGACATCTACCACAGCATCAAGGTGCCCACAGGTACGAAACAGATGCTCGTAAAAATGAACGACAACATCAGGGTGAAGGGCCCCACCTTTACTCATGAGCAGGAGATAACCCTGGAGCCGGCGCAGCTGTTGACCATCCAATTCAGCACAAGTACCGGCCAGTTTGTGGTTAAATAGGCCAACCTCAGATAATTATTGCGGAACCGACCTTTTCTGGAATAAGTCCCATAGATTCACCAGTAAGGATTCCTCCCGGCCCCGCGGCTGGCCGGTTCCAGTGTCCGGAAGCCTGTTTCTGTTATGAATACCGATCCTTTAGAGAACAACCCCCTGATTGACAGTTACACCCTGGATGTACCCGGTGGTGGCGCAGGTCGGCTGGCCATTGGCTGGTTGTCGCTGGCCGTCGGGTCGCTGGTGGTGGGCGGCCTTTTCACCATTTTGATCGTGCTTTCCCGCACACCGGGAATCCAGGAGGTCTTTCCCTGGGTGGATTTTTTCCACACGGCCCTGGTGGTACACGTTGACCTTACCGTACTGGTCTGGTTTCTCTCGTTCGCAGGTTTACTCTGGAGCCTCAACAGCCGGGACGACTGTGTCCCCTGCGGCTGGGCGGCGCTGATATTGGCCGTGGCCGGGGCGGCCATACTGTCCCTGTCGCCCTTTCTGGGAGCCGGCGGCCCCTTCATGAACAACTACGTCCCGGTCCTGCAGGATCCGATATTCTTTATCGGACTGGGCATCTTCGGCCTGGGATTCACCCTGCTCGTTTTACGGGGTCTGCTGTTTTCAGTTCCCGTCGGCAGAGTCATAAGCGGCAGCGGCGCCTTGCGCTTCGGTCTCTATACGGGGTTGTTAGTCGCCCTGCTTTCCATCCTCGCGCTCCTGGCATCCTATTTCGGCATGCCCGAGGGCACTGAGGGCAGCCACTATTACGAACTGCTGTTCTGGGGCGGCGGCCACACCCTTCAGATCACCCATACTCAGGTAATGCTGGTCGTCTGGCTTTGGCTGGCGGCGGTTTGCGGCACGGCACCAAGCCTCAGTCCCCGGGTCACCCTGCTGCTGTTTGCCCTGGGTGCCCTGCCGGCGCTGGTCACGCTTTATATCTATTTTGCCTTTGATGTCGGCTCGCCATTTCACCTGCTGGGCTTCACACTGCAGATGCAATACGGTGGCGGCCTGGCCGCCCTGCCCCTGGCGCTGGTGCTGCTGCCGATTTTTCTCAAAGGTCCCAAGACCGCTACGGATCAACAGCGTGCGGAACGCTCGGCCCTGCAGTTTTCCATCATCCTGTTTGGCGTCGGCGGCATCATCGGATTCATGATCAGCGGCAGCAATGTCACGGTCCCCGCCCATTACCACGGTTCAATCGTGGCCGTAACCCTGGCGTATATGGGTATCACCTATCACCTGCTGCCTCGCCTGGGTTTCAGGGAGCCTGTGGGCCGTATGGTCCGGTTTCAGCCGATTATCTACGGACTGGGTCAGCTGTTTCACGTGCTGGGTCTGGCCTGGTCCGGCGGATACGGCGTACAACGCAAGACCGCCGGTGCTGCCCAGGGGCTGGAAAGTATCGAAAAGATCGCGGGTATGGGGTTGATGGGCCTGGGAGGCCTGATCGCCATTATCGGCGGCATCCTCTACCTGGTGATCGTATTCAAATGCATGTGGCCGGAAAAGCGCTAGCCTACGCGGCCCGCCATGAAATAATCGATCACATTGAACACTACCACTGCCAGCATCAGAATAATCACAAAGAAGACAACGGATCTGTTTGCGAAACGCTGGCCGCGCCTGACCTCGATCTGATTCAATATCCAGTCGGACAGGAAATAGAGAATCAGACCTGCAGCAGTATAGAGAAAGAAAGAAAGCATTTTCCGGCAACTCCTATTTCGGGGTTCCAGTGGCCGTCATGTGTATAGATGAAAGCCGAGCAGATAGATCACTACACCGGTAACCGACACGTACAGCCATATGGGCAGGGTCCAGTGTGTCAGCCGCTGATGCAGCTGTACCTTATCCATAATCGCCGCGCCCACCGTAACCAGGATCATGGGCACGACCACTATGGCCAGTAAGATGTGTGAAAAAAGAATAGTGAAGTAGACCGGCCGGATGAATCCCTCCCCCTTGAAGGGTACGTAGCCCACCTGGTTGTGGTAGTACAGATAAGAGGCCAGGAAAAGAGAGGAAACGACCAGTGCGGCTACCATGCAGGCTTTGTGTGCCCGGGTATTCTGCTTTCGGACGAAAAGAAAGGCGGCAATGATCAGGACAGTGGCCACAAGATTCAGGCCTGCCTGCAAGGGGGGTAGAAAAGATATTACGTCCATAAATCCTGTTACCTGCCGGTCTTTCGCCACTGGCCAACGGCCCAGACCACGAAAGCAGACATCACAACAACATTTATCAATATGCCGATTACCCAGAATCCCGTCAGATTCCGCTTCTTCCGCCTGGTTTCGGTCACTTCATCGGGACTGACGGACGCAGGTGATACGCGGTCCTCCGACGCGGTCTGCCGCTCATCATACTGAGTCTTATCGGGGGCTTCAGCACCGTTCGGCGCATCAGCTGCAAGCGGCACATGGATCTGCCCCCCCTTCTCTGCAATATCCGGATTCGAACCCTGGGCCAAACCACCGTTCATCGGCATGCCCAGGATCACGATGAGCAATATTTCCCCGGAACGGGATTTAGCCAAACCTATGAGATGCATAATTCACTCGCCGCGGTGCACGCAAAACTGCCAACCTCAATCCGATGATATTATCCTGGAAACTTCCGACCTGGGCAAAAGAACGGGAAGGGAAGGAAGAAGGATGTCAGGGGGTCAGTTCCCCACACTTTGCCCAGATCAAAGCGCGGGATTCGGAGATATGCTATAAGCCACGGATCACAACCACATTTACCCAACCGGGAGAAACACCTCATGTTCGGACTGAAAGGCTCAGATGTCCAGCAAAGTCAGCATTGCCTGTTAAAGAATGTCGGGGTATCGGAATTCAACAAACAGCACCTGCGCCTGGCCAGCTATGCCGTGGAGTTCAGCCAGATTGTCGAGGATCTCTCCACCAGGGAACCCAAAGCCTCGGACTGGAAACATGTCGATGCCCTTTTCAGCCGCATCAGCCTCTTCGTGGCCGTTCATTTCCGAGAAGAAGAGGAAGTGATGCGCTCACAGGGTTATCCGCAGTTTGACGAGCACAAGAAACTGCACGACCAGTTCGTGAATGAACTGGCCAAGGTGCAATCCCAGATCAACAACAGGAACATCAAGTTCAAGTCAAAAATGACCAACCTCCTCTGGGGCTGGCTGTATCACCACATAAACGAGGTGGACTACCAGTACCGGGATTTTTTCATGGAGAAAGGCATCAAGTAACGTGCTTACTGCTGGACAGGCCCACTACCCCTGCGTCATCCCTGAGCAGATAGTCTGAAAAATTTACCCATACCAGACTCTCCCGATCCGACAGTGAGGCGTAACATTGTGGATGTTTAGAATTCGCTCAAGGGTGAGTATAAGAAGTACCGGTAACATTCTCGTTACACCGCTCGCCAATAATAATGATTATCACTATCGAAAGTGGCAGCACATCATCTTAATACCCTGAGATGGGCCCACACGGTGGTTCTTTTAAGGATTCGATCAAAACCCCGATATTGCGCCACCTTTATGAAACCGGCTCTCTGCTAAAAAAATCCCCATGTATGCTTTGCAAAGCCCCTTCATTTCCCTTACCATCGGGCGGAAAATACGAACAATAAAATCTGGTGGCAGGCCTGCTCATCGCCCTAAACTGACCCATGCAAGTGGTTGGCGCAAAGTCAGATGGTCTGGGGATTACACCGAACAAGAATAAAAGAACCAATAACAGGTTGGTCGCTCGGTGAGATTTCGTTACACGCTGGACATTCGAGAGGCTACGCATGACAAGCAATCCTAATAAAGCGAAAACTTCGTGGATGAAAATACTCCTTGTACTGGCGGTGGTGTTCGGGGCGGGCGCTGTGTTCGCCGGCCTCTTCAACGTTGCGTTGTCCCATACCAACACCACCGAATTTTGCACCGGCTGCCACACCATGCAGATCAACCTGGAAGAATTGAAAGAGACGGCCCATTACTCTAACAATTCCGGTGTACATGCCGGCTGCGCCGACTGTCACGTCCCAAAGGAGTTTTTCCCAAAGATGGTGGCAAAGGTCATGGCTGCAAAAGACGTCTGGCACGAAATCCTCGGCACCATCGACACCCCTGAGAAATACGAGGCGTACCGCTGGGATATGGCAACCCGTGTCTGGGCCAAGATGAAGGCAACGGACTCCCGGGAATGCCGTTCCTGCCATAATTTTGAAAACATGGATCTCAGCAGTCAGAGCCGCAGTGCGCGCAACCGTCACGGCCGTGCCCCGGATGAAGGCAAGACCTGTATCGACTGCCACAAAGGTGTGGCCCACGAAGAGCCGGATGAACCGGAAGAGGAAGAGGAAACGGAAGGTGCGACCTGAACAAATACACGATGCCAGTCTTCCGGTCTTTTAAGGAATCCAGATGAAAGGTAGAAAGATCGCCCTCCTGATTCTCGGTGCTGCGCTCACCCTGCAGACCCTTGCCGGTGATTCCGAGAAGGAGAAAGAGTTCCGCCTCGCCGCTGCCATCGATGACGTTGAGACCATGACCCGGCTGCTGGACCAGGGTGTGGAGGTCAACAGCGCCAACAAGTTCGGCAAATCGGCCTTGATGATGGCTATCGAAAACGACAATCTCGACGCCACTGCCCTCCTGCTTGCCCGTGGCGCCGACGTAAACGCCGTCACCGTGGCGGGCTGCACGGCATTGACCTTCGCCGCCGAGAACGGCCACTCCGCCCTGACCGCCCTGCTCCTGGAGCGGGACGCGGATATCAACGCCCAAACCCGTGCGGGCTGGGACGCCCTCATGATCGCATCCCGTTATGGTCTTACGAACATGGTGGAACAGCTCCTGTTCAAGGGTGCCAATCCCGATACCCGGGACAAGGACGGCATGACCGCCCTCCTGCACACTGCTGAAAAAGGCCACACGGACACGGCAGCGATCCTGATCAAGGGAGGGGCCAAGCTCGAGACCCGTGACAAGAACGGCTCCACCGCCCTTATCATGGCGGCAGACAAGGGACGCGCCGACCTCATAGACCTGTTGCTGGACAATGGTGCGGAAATCAATGCCACCGACAACGAAGGTGCCACGGCCCTGGTCTGGGCGGTGGGACAAGACCACATCGAGGCCGCAGAGCGGCTGATACGGCGGGGCGCTGACGTCAACAAACAGGATAACGACGGTGTAACGGCCCTGATGGAGGCCGCTTCGATCCGTTCGGCAGATCTGGTCGGTCTGTTACTGGTAAACGGCGCCGATGTCGAAATCAAAGACAGCCGGGGGCGCACGGTAAATGACATAGCCCGAAAACGGCGGAACGCCAAGGTCATATCGACATTGGAGACTTATGCCGAGGAACACAAGATTCACTAACCAAGAATAACAGCAGTATTCGTCACCCCGGTGTTTTATCCGGTGTGCGGGCCGGAGTAGCAATACCCTGGCCGACTGGTGCAAAAAGCCTGGAAACCAAGGGTTCCACCGCACCAAGAAAAGGGCGGCAGCGCCATTTTCTTTATTAGCAAATAGCCTGAAAACCAAAGGAGGTATCATGGCGTACAAAACCTTAACCAAGGCCATTATGATCGCCGGGCTCGCGCTCGGAGTCTCTGCAGCGGCATCAGCCGCCGATAAAAAACTGATGATGGGTGCCAGCACCAGCATGCTGGCCAACAATTGCCAGGGGTGTCATGGCACCAACGGCGCCAGCGTAGGCCCCGCATCACCCACCATTGCCGGTCTGTCCAAGGACTATTTCATTGAAGTGATGGAGGGATTCGCCGATGGCGAAGTCAAATCCACCATCATGGGCCGAATCGCCAAGGGCTACAACAAGAAAGAGATAGAGCAACTGGCTGATCACTATGCCGGACTGCCTTTCGTGAAGGCCATACAGACCTTCGACCCCTCACAGGTCAAGAAGGGGGCCAAGCTGCATGACAAGTACTGCGAGAAGTGTCATGCCGAGGGCGGCAACTCCGCCGAAGACGATGCGGGCGTTCTGGCCGGGCAATGGACCCAGTGGGTCAAGTGGTCAATGGATGATTTCCAGGCCGGCCACCGTGAAGCGCCCAAGAAAATGAATAAGAAGGTGAAGAAGATGCTGTCGAAGGAAGGCTCAGCCGGCATAGACGCACTTCTCAACTACTACGCCAGCCAGCAGAAATAAGGCAGGAGACAGCATAATATGAAAATTACTCGTCGAGGATTTATACAGACTGCCGGCGCGGCAACCGCGGTAGGCATGGTTGGTGTCCCCTTCATCGCAAAAGGGGCCGGCAAAAAAGTGGTCGTGGTTGGCGGCGGCACCGGCGGTGCCACCGCGGCCAAGTACCTCCGCCTGGCCGACCCCAGCCTGGATGTGACGCTGATCGAACCCAACAAGGAATACTACACCTGTTACCTGAGCAACGAAGTGCTCAGCGGAGACCGCAGCATTGCTTCCATCCGGTTTGGCTATGACGGCCTGAGAAAGCACGGGGTGAAGGTCGTTCACGAGATGGCAACCGGTATCGATGCCAATGCCCGCAAGGTCATGACATCCGGTGGCAGAAGCTTCAGCTACGACCGCTGTGTCGTCGCCCCGGGTATTGATTTCCGCTGGGATACCATCGAGGGCTACGACGCCAATGTAGCCAAGAAGATTCCCCACGCCTGGAAGGCGGGAAATCAGACCCGTACGCTTCGTTCTCAGCTGATATCCATGAGAGACGGCGGCACCGTGGTCATCGCCTCGCCGCCCAATCCTTTCCGCTGCCCGCCGGGACCCTACGAGCGCGCCAGCCAGATAGCCATGTATCTGCAGCGTGAGAAGCCCAAGTCCAAGGTCATCATCCTGGATCACAAGCCCAAGTTCTCCAAACAGGGGCTGTTCAAGGCGGCCTGGACCAAGCTCTACGGCTTCGGGACGGACAACGCCATCATCGAGTGGCACGGCCAGCAGGAAGAGGCCGGTGTGGTAGCAGTGGATGCCGGTACCAGGACCGCCACCACGGCATTCGGGGACGAGATCAAGGCAGACGTGCTCAATGTCGTCCCGGCACAGAAGGCGGGGAAGATTGCCCATCAGGCCGGTCTAACCAACGACAAGGGCTGGTGCCCGATCGACCTGGGCACCTTCGAGTCGAAGATGCATGCCGGTATCCATGTCATCGGTGACGCGAGCATCGCCACCGGCATGCCCAAGTCCGGCTACTCTGCCAACTCTCAGGCCAAAGTTTGTGCAGCCGCGGTGGTTGCCATGCTCAATGGTCAGGAGCCGGGTTCACCTTCCTACATCAACACCTGCTATTCCATTGCCGGCAAGGACTACGCCTTCTCTGTGGCGGCCGTCTATCGCCTGGCTGAGGACCGCTCCAAGATCACCGCGGTCTCGGCCGGTCTGACACCCGGCGACGCCAGTCCGGAACAGCTGGCAAGAGAGGTGCAGTATGCCTACAGCTGGTACGAGAATATAACCAGCGATATCTTTAAATAATCCCCTTCGGGATCTGTGATTGAAACGGGGCCATTCGGCCCCGTTTTTTTGCCTGGATGAAACGCACTCCATCTGTCAGCAGCACCGTAGGGTCGAATTCATTCGACCAATTCGACACGCATCGCAGGACATAGTGACCTACTTGTCTCCAATGGTAATAACGATTGTTGGCCGAATGAATTCGGCCCTACAACGGTAATCTATCCACTGAAAAGCACCGTAGGGTCGAATTCATTCGACCAATTCGACTTGATCAGGGGAAGATCCATCCTGGGAATGCGCTGGCAGCCGGCCTATTTTCTGCGCAACGGGCAGGTCGTACGGTCGTAGTCGCTTCCAAGCGAATCCCAGGCATAGTCCAGGGCATCCTGCACGCGGCCGAAAAAGTGATCCTGCCCCATCACCTCAATGAGCCGGGTGGCGCGGATGGTGTCCATGAACTGCTTCTTCATGCGGGCCACCAGAATAAGTATCTCGTTGGTCTCGAGACGCTCCACCAGGTGGTGCAGCACTTCCTCCCCGGACGAGTCGAGCTGGTTGATGCCTTCACCATCGACGATGATGTATTTCAGATCCGGCTTCGAGGCCACGATCTCCAGGATCTTGTCTTCGAAATAGCCGGCGTTTCCGAAATAGAGCGAACCGTCAAACCGGACTAATGCGATCTTGTTGCTGGTGGGCAGCGGATGAACCGTGATGTCACGTAACGTGCCGTCGGTGTATCTGGACAACTCGGCCACCCGCGGACGCATGGTACGGGAGATAAACAGAAGAATCGAAAGGATCACGCCGATAAGGATGCCCCATTCCAGGTGAGGTGCCAGATAGAGCGTCAACACAAAGGTTATCACCAGGACAACGCCATCCTGGCGCTGGGCCCTCCATGCATGAATCACCGGCGCAACCTTTACCAGGTTGATCACCGCAAGGATGATCACGGCACCCAGGGTGGCACTGGGCAGATGATAAAGAAGCGGGGTGAGAAACAGCAGGGTGATACCTACCACCGCACCGGTTACGACGGCGGAAAAGCCTGTCTTGGCGCCTGCATCGATGTTGACGGCGGAGCGGGAAAATGACCCGGACACCGGGTAACCGGAAAACAATCCCGATGCGATATTACTCAGCCCCTGGCCAACCAGTTCCTGATTGGTGTCCAGGCGCTGCCGGGTCCTGGCTGCCATCGCCTTGGATATGGCGATCGCCTCCATGAAACCGATCAAGGCGATAACCACCGCACTGGTCGCCAGCTGCCCCAGCACGCTGGTATCGAAATGGGGTATGACCAATGCTGGAAGACCCTCGGGAATCGAACCAACCACACTGCCCCCGGCCGACTCGAAACCCGTGATCCAGGCCAGCAGAGTCGTTACCACCACTGCCACCAGTACGTTGGGGACCTTGGGATAAAATTTCTTGAGCCCGACCATCAGCGTGATGGCAAGCACCGCCATCCAGAAGGTCGGCCAGTGCGTGTTATCGACCGCCGCCATTACCGTGTTGGCCACCGTCTGATAATGGTGAGCGGCTTTCTCGCCCGAGACGCCGAACAATTTACCGAGTTGGGAGGTGGCTATGATCAGTGCACCGGCGTTGGTAAATCCCACGACGACGGGATGAGACAGCAGATCGACCACCACGCCCAGCCGCAGCAGACCGAGCGTGATCTGGAACAGCCCCACCAGTATCGCCAGTACCACGGCGTAGGCGAGGAAGCCTTCAGAGCCGCTTGCGGCAAGCGGCTCCAGGGAAGCGGCAGTCAACAGCGACACCACGGCAACCGGACCGGTGGCCAACTGGCGGGAAGACCCGAAAAACGACGCCACGATGGGTGGCAACAGGGAGGCGTAGAGGCCATAGTAGGCCGGCAATCCGGCCAGCTGGGCATAGGCCATCGACTGGGGAACCAGAACCAGCGCCACCGTAACACCCGCGATGACATCCGCCTTGATCGTGGCACCCTTGCGAAGCTCGCCGATCCAGCTGAAAAAAGGGGTAAAGCGTCCCGGTATTGTCCTGAGCGTCTCCAGTAACCAAATCACGCGATGATCTCCACTAACCTTAGTTTCTTACATTGACCAGGAAATAGGCTGGTTCCGCATCCCTGTCCAGCGACATGGGGCCAGCATGGGAGCGAGTTTCACGCTCTGCCAAAGGTTTCAGAGACCCGTCTCCTTTCCCTCTCATTTTAAGATATGAAGCACCCACCTGGATTCCGTTGTGATCAAACAAGAAAATCTCGACATCAGGCGAGACAATCCGGCCCTCACGATTGTCCAGCACCACACGGTATTCATAAAGTTTGTTTTCGCCCTTGCCCGCGAGAGAGAAAATGATGTTTTTCACATAGGCGCGATTGAGCGGTATCACTCGATCCACCTCCAGGGGTTCCAAACCGGGAAACCTGGACTGGACCAGTGCGGCATTTTCCATTTCGAGCTGCCGAATTCTGGGTTCGACCTCTGCAAGCCGCCGTTCATGCTTGCGCTGCAAGGCACTCAGGTCTGCCATCTCTTTCCGGCTAATCTGCAGGTTGATGGCCATCACAAACAGGGCGATAAACATCAGAAAAAGAGCCAGGTAAAGTACAGGAACCAACCAGCGGCGGGATTTTGATCTTCTGTGGCGTGAGTAGCGATGGGAACTCATTAGACCCGTCTATCCTTCATTATCGCTAAAGGCGGTTGATAAACATTAAGAAACACTAACAAAAAGTCCTGCAGCACATCCTGAATCTCAACGTTGGACAGCAACGTAAAAGGGTACTCGGAAAAGCACCAACAATGCCACTTGTTTCCCGCAATCCCGAACTCTGGATGACGCAAAATAAAATGCAATACACACAGAGGAACATCGCTGAAGTCCAATCACCCTTTGCCCCCGCAATTCACGACAGGCAGTCAGCCATGCATGGCATTTATGAAAACCGGAAACACCTGACCTGCCCTCCAGGATGCGCATTTCCGATCAGCTTCCAAATGAAATGCGGGCAATCCATGCCTCGGCAGCGGGCCGGGTCAACTCCAGCACACCGGCGGGATACAACCCGGCCAACAGGATCAGCAGGCCGAAAAGGGAAACAATGAAAAGCTCCCGGGGTCTGAGATCCAACGCCTCAGCCACCACGCTGTTTCCCACCGGGCCGAAAAAGACACGCCGGTAGATACCCAGAAAATAAGCGGCACCCAATACCACCCCGAACAGGGCGGCCAGCCCGGCTCCCGTATGGGTACCCAAAGCGCTCATCAGGATCAGGAACTCAGCGGGGAACCCGGAAGTGCCCGGCACCCCCATGCCGGCGAGGCCGAACAGCAGAAAAAATGCCGACAGCATCGGCATGGAGCGCGCGACGCCACCCAGGTTAACGAGATCGGTGGAACCTATGCGATGGTGCAGAAATCCGGTCACCAGGAGCATTCCGCCTGCCACCAGCGTAAAATTGAGCAACTGAAACAGGGCGCCCTGCATCCCCTGGAGTGTCAGCGAGGCGATCCCCAGAACCACCAGACCGACATGACTCATGCTGGCATACGCCAGCATGCCGCGAAGATTGGTCTGCGTGATGGCCAGCACACCGCCATAGAGAATACCGACCACCCCCAGCCCGGCCAGCAGCCAATGGTAATTTTGCGCGGCATCGGGAGCCAGGGGTATGACAAACCGAATAAGCCCATAGGCTCCGAGTTTCAGACCCGTCAGAAGAGAAACCACGGTAATCGGGCCCTCCTGGGCCGCCACCGGCAGCCAGGTATGGGCAGGAAACAAGGGGGTCTTGACCGCAAATCCGACGAGCAGCAGAAAGAACACCAGTATCTGTGATTCCGGCGTAATCGCGGTGTTCAACAATACCGGGTAATCGAAAGAGAGCCCATCGGGCACACCGGTACCGGCAACCGCGGCGTGATTGAAGGCCAGCAGAATAAACCCAAACAGCAGGGGGACACCGCCGGCCAACATGAAAAGGGTATATTTGACTGCGGCGTAGCGCCGATTGGGCCCGGTGCCCCAGAGGCTGATCAGGAAATAGAGCGGTATCAGGGTCGCCTCCCAGAACAGGAAGAAGAGCATGGTGTCCAGGGCACAGAAAACGCCCAGGGTAACGGTCAGCAGCAACATAAGCAGGCTGAAATAGAGCCTTGTCATGGTGCGAATACCGGTCCAGGACCCGATGATCACTCCCAGAAACAACAGCATGGTCAGCGGCAGAAACAGTACCGATACACCGTCGACGCCAATCATGTAGTTCAGATTAAGGGTAGGCACCCAGACCGCCCTTTCCACCAGCTGAAAATCCACATTGGCCGGATCGAACCGCCCGAACACCCATAATGCCAGGATCAAATCCAACAGCACTGCCGTCAGAGCGATCTTCCTCGGTGCCCCTCCCGGAAAAAACCAGATCAGCGCCCCGGCTAACAGGGGCAGCAGCAGCATCGCCGTGAGAAGGGGAAAAGCGGTTGACTCAGCGGCCATCATCTTCTCCCGGCTCCGTCCAGCTCCACAAAGGGCATGTTGAGGGCCCGTGTCGACGATTCCACCAGCTCCAGCCATGGTTCGGAATAGAATCCGCTGCCCAGCAGGATGGCGATCACCAGGACGGCAATGAGCTTTTCGAGATTCGTGGCACGCTCGACCTTTATTGCCCGTGCCTCATCCAGCGGCGGCGACAGAAATGCGCGCTGGAAGGCCCAAAGCAAAAATCCCGCCGCAATCACATTGCCCAGGGAGGCGGCTATGGTCACCAGCGCACCGAACCGGTGCATGGCATCCTCCATCACCAGATGGGCCGCATCAAAACCCGGGGTACCCGGCATGCCTATGATGGACAAGCCAGCCACCAGAAAGGCAATGCCCAGCAGCGGCAGGCGGTCGAACAGCCCCCCCAGCCTGGTAAACAACATGGTGTGAGTGCGCCTGTAGATCAGGCCGATCATGAAAACCAGGCCGGTGATGGCAAGCCCGAAGTTTACGCTGAGGATTACACTGCCCTCGAAGCCATGCTTACCCAGGCTGAACAGACCGATCACCAGAAGGCTGGTGTGGCTCACCACGGCAAAAGCCAGCAGCCTTCTCAGGTTGACCTGTAAAAGCGCCATCAGGGCGGCGTAGAAAACGCCGGTCACCGCAAACGCCATGACGAACTGGTGCCACTGGTAAACCGCCTCGGGCATCAATGGGAATACGAAGCGCAGCATCCCATAGATCCCGGTTTTCAGCCCAAGCAGAAACACCGGCGCCACCGCGATACTTCCGTGTTCGGCAATGATCGGCAACCAGCCGTGAAATGGAAACAGGGGCGTGCGGATCGCCAACCCATAGAAAAGCAGAAAGAAAACGGCCGAGCCGGCCTGAACCGGTACTGAAACGCCCATGAGGTCCGGGAGGTCGAAACTCCATCCACGGCCGGTCACCTCGGCATGATTCCACCCCAACACCACGGTACCGACAAGCAGCAACAGCATACCAATGCCCATATACTGGTAGAAGCGTGCCAGGGCCAGATCCTTTTCCGGGGAAGGTGCCCAACGCCAGATGAGGTAGCCCACGGGCAACAACTGGATCGCGGAAACCAGAACGAACCACAGCAGGTTTACCGAAACCAACAGGCTCATCAGCAGCGATTCAACGAAAAAAACCAGGGAAAAAAGCAGCGGCAGGGGTCTGAGCTCCCGCACCTGGCCATAAATCACCACCAACAGCGTCAACAGTGCGTTGAGCAATACGAACAGCACCGTTATGCCGTCCGCCGCAGCGTGGTACACGAAAGGCCCGATCAGTTCCAGCTTCTCCCCAAACTGCATGGCCGATTCCGCCAAGTCGTAGCTGTGGTACAGATTGAGTGCCAGCAGCAGCTCGAGCAGAGCCAGGCCAGTGGCAAGCGCGAAAAGATGACGCCCGTCTCCGCGAATCCACACCAGCAGGACAAAGACCAGCGGCAGCAGCTGCAAAGCTGCGAGAATCGGGTAGCCGGACTGTGCGGTCCAGTGAATCTCGCTGATGCTCATTGCAGCAATCCAACACCTAGATGGTATCCGTCCAGAAACGCGTGTTTTCCAGAAACCACGTCATCCCGGCGAATGCCGGGATCCATGGGTTTCAACGACTTACTGGATTCCGGCCTTCGCCGGAATGACGGAAGATGCAGTTTATGGACAGACACTAGAGAATCACCACGAAGGTGGCCATGATCATCAGCAGCACATAACGGGGCTGGCTGAGGAGCCGCTCCACATGCTGCAGATAGACGCCAATCAACTTGAGCCCCCTCTCAAGTCCTTCACCGCCGCCTTTCAATACCAGGTGTTCCTCGAACCAGTAGAGCAGGCTTGCAACCCACTGCACCAGGCGTCCCGCAACGCCCCGGGCGCTGCCGACGTCGCCCTTGCGGCGACTCTGCGCCTGCTTGAAGGCCTCCCACTGGGCAAGGGTAGACAGGGCACCGGCCTGATCCGGCAGCCCCACGATGCGGTTGATGATGCGTTGATCAAAATCCCGAACGTCCTGGGACAGGGAGCGGGTAGGACGCACCAGCAGCCAGTCCGCAATGGGATCCAGCCAGAACCGCTGCACGGCCGCGGTATGCAGACCCGGACGCCGCCTCAACCAGCCGGGAACCTGGCGCGCCGGTCGGGTTGCCAGATGCATCAGCGCCGGTGCATTCAGGAACTGATAGGTACGCCAGATCGCGTGCAGGACCAGATGCCAGGCCGCCAACTCAAACCAGCCCAGGCCGCAGGCCACGAACATCAGACCCACCTGGGTCGTGGTGGAAAACATAAGGGAGCTTTTTACATCGGTCTGAACCAGTCCCGAAAGCCAGCCGTAAAGAACCGTCAGCCCTCCGAGCAGAATCATCAGGAACATGAGCAGAGGCGCCTGTACAAGCAGCGGCTGCAATCGGATCACCAGATAGACACCGGCATGAACCATGACGGCCCCGTAGAACAGGGCGCTGGACGGCGTGGGCCCCTCCAGGGCACGGCTTATCCAAGGGGAAAACGGCACTTGGGCGGACTTGGCAAGCGCGGCCACCAGGAAACCGAGGCCAATCAGTCCGGCCGTCAGCGCGCCCGGCATCTCGGCCTGAAGCAGCAGGGGCCACTCCACATCCCCGATCCAGAGAAAGGCAAGCCCGATACCCAGCAGAAAGCCGGCATCCCCGATTCGATTGGTGACGAAGGCCCGGGTGGCATTGACCGCAGCCAGCGGACGATCGAAGGCATAGGCGATCAACAGATAGGAACTGACACCCGCCAGCTCCCATCCCACAAAGGCCAGGACGGCATTGCCTGCCATCACAATCAGCAGCATGGCCCCCGTAAAAAGGCTCATGATCATGAAAAAACGCTGATAACCGGCCTCCCGATGCATATAGTTGACCGAGAAGCGTTGGGTGATCAGACAGAGTGTCCCAACCAGGCAGGCCATGGACAAACCCAGAGAATCCAGTGTGAAGCTGATCATTACCTGATAGTCGCCGCTGCCAAACCAGCTTCCGAAAACCAGTTGGCCGGGTGGCCCGTAAATCATCGACCTGAAGCCAAGGGCCAACAGCAGCAGCAGCGACAGGAGGCTGGACCCCGAAACCACCAGCGCGGTCGGTCTTTCGGCGGACTCGTGCCGTGTCCAGCCGCCCAACATGCCCAGGCCCACCCAGACCGCCGCCAGCAGGGGCAGCGTCGGGATCAGCCATGCCAGTCTCTCAAGCATGCCTGGCTCCCAGACGCGATGTGATCAGGGCCGGCGTCAGGGGTTCCGTGTGTCCCCGGTACCAGTCAGTGGAACAGTCCACATGGGGCATCGGCATGGCCTGTCCGGACCAGGGAACAAAGCCTTGCGCAGGCTTGAAGACCGCGATCTCACCGGAAACCGGATGCATGGCCGACAGCAGCAGCCAACCGTTTCCAATCAATTCCTGCAGTTCGGGCTGTCGGCTGTATATCTCTGTCAGCGTCTCCACGGTCGCCTCAACCACCACCTGCAGCCTCATGGCCTCGTGGATCTCGATCATCTGACGCGGCAGTCCGGTGCGCAGATCCGAAGCCGCCCCATCCATCACACCGAACAGTCCCGAAACATTGTGGGTCACTTTCGAGCCGCAGCC
>JAQYVO010000227.1 GCA_030145425.1 Chromatiales bacterium
GCATGATTAAGCACCCGGTTATGCTCTCAGGTCTGATCCTGGCACTGTTCGCAGTCGCCGGTACCGGCCTGGTGGCCTTTACGAACCTGCATACCGCGGATCGCATCGCAGCGAACGAACGTGCCGCACTGCTGCGCAGCCTGAACGCCCTGGTACCCGCCGACAGCATTGACAACGACATCGTTAGCGACAACAAATTTCTGAACGATTCGGAAAGATTGGGAGGTGACAGGATAATTGTCTACCTTGGACGCAAGCAGGGACGCCCGGTTGCGGCGGTCTTCGGCCCCATCGTGCCTGACGGATACAGCGGCCCGATGAAGCTGCTGGTGGCGGTGCGAACGGATGGAACACTGGGTGGTGTACGGGTAGTCGCCCACAAAGAGACACCGGGGCTGGGGGACAAGATCGAACTGCGGAAATCGGACTGGATCCTCGGTTTCAATGACCGCTCCCTGGCCAACCCCAATCTGGCGGGTTGGGGAGTGAGGCGGGATGGCGGTGTCTTCGACCAGTTCACCGGCGCCACGGTCACGCCCAGGTCCATCGTCAAGGCGGTCAAGAACACCCTGCTCTACTTTCGTGAACACGGACAGCGACTGTTCGAGCCCCCCGCGGACGCCCAGCCCAAAACGGCCGGGTTGTCCGGGGATAATCATAAACCCGCTGGTAACCGAGGCCAGGAATGACAGACAACCCCTATGTCAGAGTGATAAAAGACGGCCTGTGGACCAACAACCAGGCCCTCGTTGCCCTGCTGGGGCTCTGTCCCCTGCTGGCGGTCACCAACAGCGCCGTGAACGGACTGGGTCTCGGCATAGCCACCACGCTGGTGCTGACGCTCTCCAACGGCACCGTGTCCCTGATCCGTAACCTGGTGAGGTCCGAGGTACGACTGCCCGTTTTCGTGATCGTCATCGCCTCTTTTGTCACAGCGGTGGAACTCAGCATGAATGCCTGGTTCCACGAACTTTATAAGATTCTGGGTATTTTCATCCCGCTGATTGTCACCAACTGCGCCATCATCGGCCGGGCCGAAGCCTATGCCTCGAAACATTCCCTGGGGCGCTCGCTGCTGGACGGTCTCGCCATGGGTATCGGCTTCACCCTGGTACTGGTAACCCTGGGCGCCCTGAGGGAGCTTGTCGGTCTGGGTACCCTTTTCGACCAGGCCCATCTGATGTTCGGTGAAGCGGCACGGGGGCTGAAGTTCAGCCTCGGCGAGGATTTCAGGGGGATGCTGCTGGCCATCCTGCCGCCGGGCGCCTTTATCGGGCTGGGCTTTCTCATCGCAATCAAGAATCTGATCGACAAGCGCCTTGCCCGACGGCAGACGGCCGGGGTCACGGAGCCGTTGGAAGAGAGCGCCCAGGCGGGTGCCGCCTGACCAGTACGTCAGACCCATGAATCAGGAAAAGCGCAGGGAAATTTTCGAGCGCCTCAAGGCGGCTGACCCGAATCCCACAACTGAACTCCAGCACGAAACCCCGTTTCAGCTTCTTGTTTCGGTCATACTCTCTGCACAAGCCACGGACAGGGGGGTCAACAAAGCGACGGCGGGACTATATGCGGTGGCAGGCACGCCTCAGGCCATTCTCGATCTGGGTGAAAAAGGCCTGAAGCAATATATCAAGACCATCGGCCTGTACAACACCAAGGCCGCCAACATCATCAAGACCTGCCGGCTGCTGGTCGAACAGCACAACGGTGAAGTACCGGATGATCGCAGCGCGCTGGAGGCGATGCCGGGGGTGGGCCGCAAAACGGCCAACGTCATCCTGAACACCGCATTCGGGCACCCCACCATGGCGGTGGACACCCACATCTTCCGCCTTTCCAACCGCACCCGAATAGCCCCAGGGAAAAACGTCCTTGAGGTGGAAAAGCGGCTGCTGAGAAACATCCCCAAGGAATTCCTGAAAGACGCCCACCACTGGCTGATCCTCCACGGCCGATATACCTGTGTGGCCCGAAAACCCCGGTGCGGGTCCTGTATTATTGAGGATCTGTGTGATTACAGGGATAAAACGAAGTACGAGGGGATGATGTGAACCTTGAAACAAGGGCCGAGGGCCGAGGGCCAAGGGCCAAGGACCGAATGCCAAGCTCCTTGGCCCTCGGCCCTGGTACCTAGAAATGTTCGGTACCGACAGAACCCAAATGCGCCGCGTCTACACCGAAGCCTGGCGCAAACGACTTTCAGGGGAACCCATGGAACCTCTGGAGCAGGTCATAGCCTCCGTGGTGGAACAGCACCCCGAGTACCATACCTTCCTGGAGGATCCGAATGAGGTCCTGGATAAGGATTTCACGCCGGAGGACGGTCAATCCAATCCCTTCCTCCATTTGTCCATGCACCTGGGTCTGCAGGAGCAGATAAGCACCAACCGACCGGCGGGAATAAGTGGGCTGTACCGGCAATTGATACTGAAATGTGGCGATCCGCACTCCGCCGAGCACGAGATGATGGAGTGCCTGGGGCAGATGATCTGGGAATCCCAGCGCTACAACCGGATGCCCGATGAGCAGGTCTATCTCAAGTGCATCCGCGCGGCCATTGAAAAATAATCAAAAAAAAGCCCGGCACTGCGGCCGGGCTTTTTCTATTCACTTTATCTGATGAATCGCGACGACTCAGCAGCTTATTGAGGAAGTGGCGGTGGTGGGGGTTCGCTCCTCTGCTGTTGCTGTCCATAGCCGTACGGGCCGCCGTAACCACCCCAGCCTGGACCATAACCGCCATAGCCCGGACCATAACCGCCATAGCCTGGGCCATAACCACCATAGCCTCGGCCATAACCACCATAGGGGCCACCATAACGATAACGGTCGTAGCCATAGTCGTCGTTATAACGACCACCCCTGTCATTACCCATCCATTTCGATGGATTCATCATGTTGAACATATTGCTAGCACTGGCACTCTGCGTGAACGTCAGGCTACCGCAACCTAACGCAACCAGGGCGCCGTAAACGATCAATGATTTCTTACTCACAGCATGACACCTCAGATAGTAAAAGACCTTAAAGACTCTTTCCCTCCAGCCTCCCAGGGCCCCGCCTGATGAGCGGGAGGATCCAGGATCCAATTCCAGATTTATTATACGGTTGAAACCGATATATTCATTTTTACTTCATTCTTGAAGTCATTACAACCATCTGCCTCGATCCCATTTGAATCCCTGTCGGTCCATAAACAACCTTCGCTACACGGGAAAAACGAAAAAAGTCCTCGGGAGCGGGGGCAGAATCATTCGTCGAAACAAAATACGCTGGTCGATGTACCGGCGGTGCTGACATAAGTCACCAGGCAGGCCTTCCGGTTGGCGGTATCGATAATCTTTCTCACCACCAGGTCCCCGGCCTTGAGGTTGCCACTCTGGTGCAGCGCGCCCCGCTTAGCCACGGTGGGTGATTCATAGCACTCGATCGAGGGTGACGTGCCCTTGGTCTTCACGTAGGCCACCAGACAGGTCCTCAGGTTGCCGGGGTCGATAATCCGGCGTACATCCAGATCCCCTTCCCGGAGGTGTCCGGCCTCCAGCATGTGGTCCTTGAATCGCTGCTTGTTCAGGTAACAACTCACAGCCGGGGAGGTACCCGGTGTGCTGACATAGGCCACCAGGCAGGACATGTTGTTTTTGGTGTCTTCCAGCTTGCGTATCACCAGGTCATCAGACTTGATGGCACCCACCTGGCTCAGGGTGGCCCCGAACCCCGAGGTCGCTGCGTAGCAGTGAACCATCGGGCTGGTGCCTGAGGTCCGGACATAAAATGCGAGGCAGGTCTTTTTGGCTTCCAGGTCGGTTATGACACGCACGATAAGGTCGCCCTCGCGCATCTGGCCCGTCTGTACCAGCAGCGACGATTTAAACTCCCCTGCGTGGGAAACCGTTGCGGCAGCAAACAACAACACGGCAATCAATTTCTTCATAGTATGTTCCTCCCCTCCACAAAACCGTGTGTTATGCCATCAAGAACCCACCAAACACACGACATATATTGATACTTAGATACTTATAACAAAAAAAAGGGGTGACCGGAAACCCGGCCACCCCTTAAGACACATCAGTCTCTTATAGGAATCAGGTGATATTGCGCGGCGCGAACGACATCATGCGCATATCTTCCTTGTAGGGTGTCTCACCCACTTTCCTGATCCGACACACGCCCATCTTGTAGTTGTAGTTGCCGCTGATCTGGTCCGGCACGCGCCCCTGGAGGACGTTGCTGGGTTCAGAGGTGATGATGAAGTAGGAATACAGCGTCCCCTTCTTTACGTGCGGCGTGACGATGGCCGTCGCGACGACGGCGGCCTTGTCCAGCTTGATCCAGCCGTTTTTCATCAGCTGTGCAAAGTTGAAGTCCGAACCGTGTACGCCCTTGATGGTCTGCCGGAAGTTTGGAACCCGCTCCGTGTAGAGCAGCACCCTGTCACCCGACTCGATACCGCGACGCTTGGCATCGTCCGGGTGAATCTCGGTGAAGTTCCCGGGCCAGCGCTGGGTGATGTAGGGACGACGGTCCACATCGTCGAATCCGGACTGCCAGATCTCGTTGATGCGGCCGTTGGTGTGCCACAGCTCGTCACCCTTGGGCTTCATCCACGCCCAGTAATCGGAGAACAGGCTCCAGGGATGTTTCTGGATGTTCACCTTGCCGGTCTGTGAATTGAAGTGGGTGCCCTTCTTGTTGATCATGTTGGCGCCCTGGGTACGGCCTTCGCTCTTCAACTGCTCAGGGGTCACCTGGGTGTCGTGCAGGCGCACGGTACCCATCAGCTCGCCTGTCTGGTAGTTGTAGAAGGTCGGTCCCTGGATACCGGTGGTACCCAATTCGGCCAGTTTCTGATGCAGGGTCTTGCCCTCCTTGTGGGCGGCAACCTTGATCATATGATAGGCCTTGCGGTTACCCCGGCTGAAGCGGGACGACTCCTCGCACACCTGGTTGGAATCCTTCCAGTCGAAGCCGTCAAAACCCAGACGCTGTCCCAGTTGGGCAAAGATCCACCAGTCGGGCTTGGCATCCCCCGGTGCATCGTAGAACTTCTGATACAGGCGGATACGGCGTTCGCCGTTGGCCCGCACGAAATTCTCCTCGCCCCAGGTGGCGGCCGGAAAGACGATGTCGGCAAACTTGGAACCAATGGGGTCGCGCAGGTAGATTTCCTGGTTGACCACGACGGTGCCGCCGCTGTCCATGCGGGCCTTCAGCGTCTTGATGATCTCCGCCTTGTCGAAGCTCTTCACCTGGTTGGGGTTGTTGGTGACCAGTTCCTCGAACTTGTCGTTCAGGCCCTGGGAACCGCACATTGCCTGGATCCAGGTGGTGCCGACCACATGGGCCAGACGAGTGTAACCGGAATAGAAATAGCGATCACAATCCAGGGCCTGGCGACGACGACCGGGACGTTTCTGGGGCGACTTGTTGCGTGGATAGCCACCGCCGCCGGTGCCGCCACGCTGGTGCCCGCCAAAGCGACCGACCATCTGGCCGGGACGTCCGCCGGCACCGCAGAGGGTGGCCAGGGAGCTGATCGCGTTCGTGTTTCCGGTATTGTTGGACCAGTAGAAACCCTTCTCGATGCCAATGGAGGTCTTTACCCGGCTGCCGTCGGCCTTGGGCTTGGTCAGCATCTCCGCCGCCTGATAGATCTGCTCGACAGGGATGTTGGCAATCCCGGCGGCGACCTTCGGGTCAAACTCCTTCTGGGAGAGGTTCCATTTCTTGTAGTCCTCGAAGCCCTTGGTCTGGAACTTGCCCCAGGTGGTACGCCACTGCCATGGGGTGTTGCGGGTGCCCTGACCGAATCCGGAGCTGGACTCCCACTTGTTGTTCACCCACTTCTTGATCCAGTCCGAATCCTCCCAGCCGTTCTCCATGATGACCCGGGCGATGGCACCCAACACGGGGACATCGGTGCCGGGATCGATCTGGATAAACAGGGCGTTGCCTTTGCTCTTGGCGTAGGCGATGCCCGCGGTTTCGCGGATATTGAGCCAGATCGTCTTCTGTCCGTTATCAATTGCAGGCTTGATAAACTGGGTGAAGATCATGGTCTTGGTTTCGTAAGGATCGGTACCGCAGATCATCAGGGTCTCGGCGTCACCCCAATCCCGGTAGGAGGGAGCGAAGTTGTCGAAACCCGCATCCCGGAAACCCGGGGTGGAGGTCACATTCGCCGGGGTGTCGTGCATGGTCCAGTTGGCGGTATTGATGTGGCGCCGCGCGAACTTGGTGCCGGCATAGGTGTTCTCCACGAACTGATAGGAGTAGATCTTCATGCCGTAGGCGTTGGCGCCGAACTCCTTGACCGTGTAGCCGATCAGATCCGCCGCCACATCCAGGGCCAGATCCCAGGAAACCGGCTGCAGGGTGCCGTTGATCCGGATCATGGGTGACTGCAGGCGATCCTTGGTCGGGGTCTTCGGGTTGTACGCCTTCTGGGCGATACAACCGCCCCTGATGGACGAGTCCCCGCCGATATTGACGGCCTTGGCATCCTTGTCCGGGATGATCACCACGTTGTGCAGCTTACCCTTGTGGGTAACCACGTTGTGCTGGGTGGGTGCCACCCAGGCCTGGAGCGGTCCGGTAGGAAAGCTGACTCCGAAGGCATTTTCAGATGCCTTCATGCCGCCGTCTTTGGAACCCACAGGCCAGCGGTACACCTTGTAGCCGCAGGCGACGATGCAGTAATCGCAGCAGGTGGTAAGGACCTCCGCGTTCTTCGGTGGCAGAGGCGCCTTGTCTGCCGGTATATAGTGTTGGTTTGACATTTTATGCCTCCTCCTAGGATTCCATCAGATTTTGACTGCGGCCGAACAGCAGGCCCATCATGCCGACGGCGTAGATATCGTCACCGTCGAGCTCCAGCAGAACCTGAGGAATACTCTGGTAGGCCTGTCCGGAAATGATGATCCCATGGCGGGTCAGGTCGTAGGTGGAGAGGTGCAGCGGGCACTGGCCCAGCACCCGGTTGTTTCCAACGGCCTGGTACTTGCCGTTCAGAAAACCACCCTGGTGCGTACACAGATAGCTGAAGCCAACCACATCCCGCTGGGGACCCACGCCGCCGCCTGCCTTGGCACCGTCCATCTTCACCACGAAACACTGGGCGTTCTGTCCCTCGTCGGGATAATTGAAATCCACCGGCTTGTTGTCCCGGAGCTGGCTCAGCTTTCCGACCAGTTTGCGGGGGTAACCCACGACTTGGGCCTTGGCCTGAGCCTGTCCTGGATACAGGCTGATGGAAATGGTGCCGGCCGCAGCGGCGGCGGTGCCCGAATACATCAGGAACTCGCGACGATTGAGCATGCACTTGCCGTGCTCGGCCGCCGTTCCGTCTTTCTTTTTCAATTCAGTCATCACTTTGCCTCCTGTGCAGCTTCCAGTTGCGCCTTGGTGAACAGCGGGGCGTACTCTGGCAGCTCGGGTTTTTCCATCAGGATCTCTTCCCCGGAATAGGCTTCCAGGAAGGCGATCAGGTCCGACTTCTCTTCATCGGTCAGACCGAGAGGCTTGATCAGCGGGCTCTTGTTCTCGGGGAAGTCCGTGGTACGGCCATCCTCGTCGAAACCACCGCGATCATAAAAATCCACCACCTCTTCCAGCGTGTAGAAGACACCGTTGTGCATGTAGGGGGCGGTGTATTTCACGTAGCGAATGGGTGCCGTGCGGAACTTGCCGCGATCCCACTTGTTCTTGCCGCGGTAGTAAAAGCCCCAGTCTGACTTGGCGGTGCGGTAGCCCTCTTCCGTCTGCCCCTTGGCATACTGCTCGAAACGGAAAGTGATCTGGGCCAGTCCGTCTTCCTCCCAGCGGACATTCGGCGGTATGCCGATATTGTGGAAATCGGTATCCGATGTGAGGGCACCGTTGTGGCACTGGATGCAGCCGGCTTTGCCCTCGAACAGGGACTTGCCGCGCACGGCCTCTTCAGACAACGCACGCTTGTCACCCTGCAGATACTTGTCCATCGGGGTGTCACGCTGCACCATGGAGCGTTCAAAGGCGGATATGGCATGCCAGACATCGAAAATGTGTGGCCATTCGGTACCGAACACCTCCTTGAAACGCTTGCGGTATTCCGGGATCAGCGCCAGCCGCGCTTCCATGAGGTCATCCTCGCCGTTGCCGGCGACGCCGCCCTTGGCCGCGGATTTGGCCTGCTTCTCGTTGGAACTGGCCGAACCTGCCCAGAACTGCCTCGGAAAATAGGCGCTGTTAATGATGGTCTGGCTGTTTCTCCAGTGGACGGTGCCCGGGTAGCCGCGCGAGAAGTCCTCGGCCCAGGCCCAGCCCTGATCGGGCTCATGGCAGGTGGAACAACCCGTGGAGGCGTCACCGCCGACACGCGGGTCGAAGAACAGCAGCTTGCCCAGTTCTATTTTTGCAGGTGTCTGCAGATTGTCAGGCGGAATCGGCGGTAGTCCCAGGGGCGCCAAAGGTGCCGGACCTCCCTTCTCCATACCCGCGATACTGATTGAGGTGACGCCGAAGCCAGCGAGCAATACTGTCGCCACGGCAGCCGCCACCAGGGTAGGTGTATGTTTTTTCAAATTCATGGCTGTCTCCTCGACACTCAGTTGCGAACCTGCCGCCAGTTTTCGATCACCGGGTACTCGGCAGGATATTCTTCCGACCAGACGAAACCGGAACCGGTCAGCGGATCTCCTGAAAGCGCTTCCAGAAACGCCACCAGGTCTTTCTTCTCCTGGCCTGACAGATTCAAAGGTTTCACCATGTCGCTCTTGCGGGAATCCTTGCCACCGCCATTATTGTAGAACTCCACCACTTCAGGCAGCGAGGCAATCATGCCGTTGTGCATGTAGGGTGCGGTGTACTTGAGTTCACGCAGGCTCGGGGTGACGAACTTCCCCATGTCCTGCTCCTCGAGCGTCACGTTGTAGTATCCGGGGTCGCGCTTCAGATTCATGTAATCGGGAATACCCTGGAACATGGTGAAGGCGACGAAGGCCTGGTGGTTCATTGGGTCCAAAAACACGTCGAAGTTCTCCGGCACCCCGGTGTTGTGCGCTTTAAGGTCCGTGACCAGCGAACCGTTGTGGCACTGCATGCAGCCGCCCTTCCCTTTGAAGAGCGCCATCCCGCGTTTCGCGGAATCGCTCATCTTGCCGGTGTCGAACGGGGCGTTCCTGGAGGTCAGCGTCTTCAGGTACTCAGGGATTGCCTTGCGAACAGAACCGTTTGAAGGTTCGCCGTAGCCGGCATCCTTGAACATCTGGACATAAACGGGATCCTGCTTGGCACGCTCCTGCATGATCCGCATATCCATGTTCATGATGTAGTCTTCCGTGAGCATCTCACGGGTCATGTCGTTCAGATTGGTACCAATGCGGCCGTCCCAGTTCCAGACATTTTTATGCGCCGTGTTGATCAGGCTGGCGCTGTTGCGGAAATGCCCGTTGCCCGGATAACCCGGAGAAAGCGCATCGGGATGCGCATAGCCGTTGTCAGGCATATGGCAGTCGGCGCAACTGATGCCGGCATCACCCGAGATACGCCGGTCGAAAAACAGTCGTTTGCCCAGTTCGGCCTTTGCCGCGTTGGTCTTGAGCTGCGGCAGGGGCCCTATGTCCGGATACCCGCTCGCTTGAACGCCCAAAGCCATCCCCAGCCCGATCGTGGCCGCGAGGATGGTGCGTCCCGTTGTGACTAGTACACCCATTGGATTACCTCCAGGTAAGTTTTTGCTTTATCGGTGTCTCGACAAGATGAAACAGCTCGCCGGAACCCTATTTTCAACCGACGCTCTGATCCACTTCATGGAGTGCATTTTTTGCGCCAGTTTAAGAGGGGATTACTATTCCCTTTTAATTTCAAGGGTTAGTGAGATTTAGTTGATCTGGATCAATTCTGTCGGGCACTGATAATTGAATGAATCGTTCCACAGGGGATCTGACCTTGATCGAGATCATTCATCATCATTTTCCCGCCAGGACGTGACGCGCTGCCTGGGTCAGAACACCGGGTGGCGTTCCATGGGGAAAGATAAATCTCAGTATGCCTTCAGGGGTGATCAGATAAGTGACCGCCGAGTGGTTGACCGCATAGCCGAAGGCCGACCCCTCCAGTTCCACCTGGTAGTATTGGGCACCGTAGCGTTCGGCCACCACCGCCACCTCCTGTTCGGTACCGGTCACACCGATGAGATTGGGGTGGAAGTAACTGACGTACTCCTTGAGCGACGCCGGGGTGTCCTGATCGGGATCGACACTGATCATAATGGCCCGGACCTTTTCCAGTTCTCCGGCGGTGAGGTCGTGCAGCGCCTGGCTCAGGAAGGCCAGCGAGGTCGGACAGATATCCGGACACCGGGTATAGCCGAAAAACAGGAACACCAGCTTGCCGCGAAAATCCTCAAGGGACACGGGGCCATCGGCGGCGTGAAGGGTGAAGTCACCGCCCTGGGGGGCTTCTGTGATTGCCGGGGTTGTGTCTTGTTGTGGCCGTTCCCCTTTTTCTTCTGCAAATGCAAGTGGAAACAAAAGCAGCGAGGCCAAAATAATGGGGGCAAATTCGTATCGCATACTACCGATTACATTCCTGATGTAGCCTGGATGGAACGAAGTGGAATCCAGGAAACAAAATCTAGCTCTTCCCCTGATTGTGTGGGTGAGTCAACATTTTCGACAAAACGCATTCCACCTGTCAGCAAAATTGTAGGGTCGAATTCATTCGACCAATGCTTGGGTTGAATCAACCAGCGTGGATAATCAGGCGTCACAACATGTCGTAGGACATGGTGACATCCTTGTCTCCAATGGCAATTGCGGCTGTTGGCCGAATGAATTCGGCCCTACAACGGTAATCTACCCCCTTGATCAGGGGAAGAGCCCAGAATTTAAAACTCTCACTTCCCGGATTATACGGCCTTCCGACGCTGGCTTTTCACCAGCCCCAGGCCACCTAAGAACACCAGCAATCCGATACCCAGCGGCATACCATAGACCCGGGCCAGATCCATTTCCGGAGGAATGACCAGCCAGTACCAGGTGGTGAGTGTATGCCTGGAACCCGCCTCCCCGTTGCTGCCGTCCCAGTTGGCAAATGATATGGGGATGAACTGCCCGTCCTCGAAAAGAATGTCGCCGCCGGCCCCGCCGAAGCGCGGCCGTGTCATCACCACCCGCCACTTGCCGTCTTTCCAGCTGCCGGTTGCCTGCAGGCCGGTATCCTCAACCCGGGGTGCCAAGGGCTTGTTCGGGCCGGAGCCGTCAAAAAGCATCGCACCGGGCTCTTTTGCAGGATCCACACTGCCCGCATTCCAGTACCAGATGGTGGTTTTACGCGCAGCATCCCCATGCCGGTAGAGCGGCTTTTCTACTGACGGAAACACGCGGAAGGCATCCTGCCTGGGCAACTGCACGGCGAAAGCATCCGGGTACATCTCCAGATTCTCGTCCATCAGATCGGTGAAATACTCGATCCCCGGCCGGCTCTCCGTCCGGTCGTCCAGTTCCAACAGAAAGGCGATATCCTGATCGTTGTAGAGCACCCGAACGGTCACCGAATCGTTGAGGGTGAGGAACAGCCTTTCCTCCTTGACGATATTCGGCACCAGATTCAGGGTGGTGGCGGATGCCTGTTCCCAGCGTTCGTCTTCTGGAGATCCCGGAAGACCGCCCTCCAGTTTCATAGCGGTTACGACACCATCCCCCGGGGGAACCGCTGCGTTGCGAGCACTGTAGACGAAGTTGGCAATGTGCCAGCGGTCTTCCAGGCTGACCGGGTCCTTATTCCCCTCCTCCACCGCCCGGTGGGCCGGCATGGGGGTACCGGGGATCCCGATGGAGAGTCGGCTGTAGATGCTCTGGATGGTTTCGTCCCGCTCCTTATCTCCGGCCGCCACGGATTGGGTGGCGCGCCAGGTCCATGGCTTGGTCAGATTGCGGGGCCAGATGCGGTAGCCCCAGTCGTCTTCCAGCTTTTTGCCCGATTCGATATTACCTCGGGCCGTCTCGCCGTGGCACTCCTTGCAGGACTTGATGAAGGCTTCCCGGCCCTTCACCACCGACTCCTCGGAATAGGTTATCTGCCCATCCAGGGGCTCAGCCTCCGTGACAGTGCGAAAGTCCGTCTTGGTGTAATAGCCATCCTCGTCAAAGGTCTCTTCGTCGGCATCGTCCGGCGCCCAGGCGGCGGTGGTGTCCAGGCTCTTGATGACGGGTATCAGGCTGCGGATCTGCTCATCGCTCAGCAACGAAGCCCAGCCGGGCATGGCGGTGCCCTGCAGGCCGAACTTGATGGTGTTGAACAGGTCCTCATCCCGAGGCGGCAGGGTCCCCGGCGATGTTTTGTACTTGAACAGGGCCAGGCTGAAATCCCGGGGCCGGGGATACATGAGGTCCGCGGCCACGCCGTCTCCCATGCCCATCTCCCCGTGGCACACCTCGCAACGAAACCGGTAGAGGTCCATGCCCTGCATGCCCTTGCGCCGGGCCAGCAGTTCGTCCTTCATGCCCGTGACCTTCCTGGAGACCTCCGGGTCCCAGATGCGGGGTACCTGTCCGTTGTAGTCGAACAGAAAGGTGATGACATTCCAGATGTCGGTCTCTTCAAGCATCTCGTGCCAGACCGGCATGGCAGAGTTCCAGGGGGTGCCCTCTTTGGGCAGGCCCGGCCCGCCGGTGGCGATGCGCCAGAACAGGAAGGACTCCTGCAGCTGGGGAATGATGGTGGGGTCCAGGAAGTTTATGGGCGTTGGATTGACGAAACCGTTGGCATAGTGCCCGGTGCCGTCGAGCAGGTCGCCGTGACAGAAGAAACAGTTCTGGTAATAGACGTCCCGGCCCGCCGTCACCGCCTCGTTGTATTTTTCCCAGCCGGCCTCTTTATCCTGTGTCAGTGTATCGAGGATCTCCCCGCGGACAGGATTTTCCAGGGTGGCCAGGTCAAATCTCTTATCGAATATCTTGAGAGACGCCGGCGGTGCCGGATGGACCTGACGCAGCTCGACCGGTGCATTGCTGGTCGGCCTCACCAGATCATAAACCGTATAGGCAACGATCAGCGGAACGGCCACGAGGAAGACCCAGCGCACCGGGCCCTTGCCGTCATCCCGCAACACCGAAAGTATGGGCGCCTTGAACTCGGTCCAGCGGGCATCGTCAAAGGCGAAATAGAGCAGGATCCCGATGATGGTGATGATCATGAACTGCACCATCAGGGTCGCCGGGAGCAGCGGCGGAAAACCGAATCTGAAGATCAGGTAGGAGACAGCAGCGGCCAGTACGGCCTGCCAGAACGCGGGGATGCGAAATCTTTTCTTCTCTTCGTTCATCACTTTTTACCCGCGAGCAGTTCCACGATCATCTCCAGCTCGCGGACCGTCATCTTGTCTGCGAAATCGGCGGGCATGGCTGGGGGAAAACCCTCGCTGATGACCGCATTGGGATCGATGATGCTCTGGCGGATCTCGTCTGTGCTGAGACGGGCACCCACAGAAAGAAGCCCGGGGCCTACCAGGGCGTCGTTGCTGTCCAGCGCGTGGCAGCCGGTGCAGACGTATTTCGTCATCGCCTCATCTGCCGTGGCTGCCGGCACGGGTGCACCCGTGGCCGCCGGTGCAGCTGCCGCCGTTTCCGCAGCGGCCTCAGGGGACGGCAGGGAAACGGTCACCTCGTTGCCGTCCTTCGCCTGCAGGTAGGCGATGACGGCATCTATCTCGACAGTGCTGAGCTGAATCGGCGGTTTGTCGACGGCCGGCATGGGGGATTCCGCATCATTCGTTCCTTTCTTGCCCCAGGTGGCAACCACGTATCGGCTCGGATCGACCATGGATTCCAGGATATAACCGGCGGCATCCTTGGCCTCTCCCTGGTAGCGCCCATCGGCGAGCCGTTCCTCGGAGACCGCCACCATATCCGCACCCTCGATATCCGGTGCCCGCCCCAAGGGTGCCGGTTTGTGGCAGAGGGTGCAGGTCCCCTTGTTCTCGAACAGATCCTTGCCCAGGGCGATGAAGTCGTCCATGGTCAACGACCCCAGATCCACCATCTGTTCCGACGGGGCCTCGCCCTGGACCTGGGGCAGCATATTGGCCACCAGGGTGAACACCAGGGTAAGCCCCAGGCTGAAAATCATGGCATAGACGAAGACCTTTGAACCCGAGGATTCCCGGTTGTCTCTGGTATCCGTCACACCGTCGCCCCCCCGTCGGCCGAAGCCTCAGGCTGCCTGGTGCTGCCCAGGTTGGCAACCCAGAACATGAACAACACCATCAGCAGAAACAGCACGGTGACGATGGTGATCATATTGCCCGCGTAGCCGATGGTGGGGATGAAGTTATCCGGGGAGTTGTCTTTCATCACCGTGTACACATGCCAGTGGGTCTTCACGGATGAGCGCACATAGCCCATGAGCCCCATCAGCCAGGTAAACGCGATGGGCAGGGCAAACAGGGCATACTGGGCGCGGTCCGGAATGCGGCCCCAGTGGGACGGCAGAGTCTTGGCATTTTTAAAAATCAGGGAGTCGATAACGATCCCGGTGATGATGACCACCAGGGTCGACACCACCTGTATCACCGAGGAGCCCACTTTGTACAGGGTGTTGGTGAAGTAGCCGTAGTAGACCCCGGCAAAGATGATGTTGGCCACAGCCACCACGTAGATAGCCACGATCAGGGCGTTGCCCGCGGGTGCCCAGGAGACGGTGGCCACCTTGTCCGAACGGCGGTAGATCTGGAAGGAGAGGAAGGTGGCGATCAACATCAGGTTCACCGCGATATTCTTGGCGGGCATGATCCCGAGTGGTCCCAGGATATGGTGGTGACTGCCGCCCAGCGCGGCGATCTCCCTGGCCGAGAGGATCAGGGTATGGGGCGTGACCCAGATGAGAAAACAGATCACCAGTGTCGCCGCGATATATTTGATCAGCCACTGATAGCGCACCGAGCCCTCGGTGCGGGACATGCCGGACCAGAGATAGAAATTGCCCGCCAGCAGGATGGTTCCGATCAGCACCGCCTGGACGATGAACAGCCAGGCCAGGATGCCCCCCATGGCCGTGATGCCCATCTGCTGGGAATAGGCGTAGATCTCCGCCATCAGCCAATAGCCGGCGAAGGGCAGCGGCAGAAAGGCGAGGATGGCGATGAAGTTGGAGGTGTAGCCCATCCAATCGTAGTGGGCCCGCAGCGCGGGATCCCGGGTGCTGAGAAACTTGAACGCCGCATAGGCCCCCACTACGGCCCCGCCGAAGGCGATGTTGGCGATGAAGCGGTGCAGGTTGATCGGATTCCAGAGAGGCCCCTTCATGACCTCCCAGATGTTGCCGACCACAGCACCCACCTCGTTGACCCCGGAAGGCGCCATCATGAAGGTTGCCCAGGAGTTGGCGAGCACCATGATGGTCATGCCCGAGGCGTTGAGCATCAGGCCCAGGGTCAGGTGCAGCCACTTCTTGTTGCCGTAACGAAAAGCGTTCCAGCCATAGTAGTAGGTGTAGAGGAAAAAGCTCTCCAGAAAGAACAGCCCCGCATAGACCAGCCACTGGGCACCGAACACACGCATCATGTAGGCCATGAAATCCGGGTAGAGCATAAATAGGGCCAGGGCCAGGGAACCGCCGATGATGGCGGTCAGGGAAAAGCCCACCAGGCTGATCTTCATGAACTCGTGGGCCATGTCGTCGTAGCGGTCGTCCCCGGTGATCATGCCGGTCAGTTCGATGACCAGCACGAACAGGGGCACCGCCAGCACCAGGGCGCCGAAGAAGAGATGCATCTGGGCAAGGATCCAGACCACCGCCCGGCTGCTCACCCCGATATTGGGATAGTCCTTGCGACTGGGCCGGGGCGCGGCGATCAGTTCAGTCTCAGCGGCGTCGGCGGCAGTCACCTCGACCTCGACGATGGGCTGCCCTTCCACCTGGACCCGCCCGACGGGGGCGATGCGCGTTTCGACGCCGGTGCCTTCGGCGGCCTGGACCGTGGAGGCACCCGAAATACCGGGAACAAATCCAACGAGGAATATCACCCAAAGCAGGATAGCGAGCGGGGTTTGGGAAATCAGTTGCCTGGGACTGTTGTTCTTCATGCCGGCACGCTCCATCAGCCTGCAGGCGTCAGGTCCGCGTTGAGCGGCAGGCCCTGAATGCTCATCACAAAGTGATCCAACCCGTAGAAAACCGCCACGACGACCACGAAGGCAATGACCGTGGCCACCAGGGTGGCAGCAGGACCCATTTTAGTTTCCTGATTCATTGGGAATCGCCTCAACCGTGATAGACAGTGACGCCGCCGGAGTAGATCAGCAGCCAGTAGAAGAAGGCCAGTACCGCCGCGACAGCGCCCAGAAACAGCTTGGGGCCCCAGGTGACCCTGCCCGAATCGGTGCGACCGCTGTTTTTGTCCTCGGGCTTGTCCGGCATCCTGTCTCCCCGGCCGCCCTCGGCAGATTGCGGCGGCCTCGATCATTGTTTTTTTGGAATCAATAGTATGAAGCAATTACCGGGCCAGTGGTCCGTGAATTTCACGCACCCCTGGATTGGTGTCCGGGAATGGTGTCGGGGGGGAAATAATCCATTGAACCGTCTGACGAATCGCCGGGGAACAGATCCTTTACCGGTGTGATTCGGAAGACGGTGCATCTCCATCGCACCTCATCCAGAGTGAACATCTCATGCCAGATGAAAGCCGATCGGCATGAGGCAATTGAACGATTTGTTCCATCTGGATACCCGTGAACTCACCTAACCTCCCGTAATGCCCGCCTATGTCAGGGAACCGAGCTGGTATGATTAGTGCTTTGTTCCTATGAATCCGAATTCAGTAAGTCCGTAACTGGAGAGCTATGTCTGCCCGCGCCAAAACCGTAGAAGCGCTTTGTGAACTCTTGACCACGGGTGACGAGGTCGACCGCTGCTATGCAGCCAGGGCCCTCGGCGTCCTGGGTGATCCGGCCGCCGCGGATGATCTTCAGCAACGGCTTCGGGACGAGGACGTCGACGTCTGTGTCGATGCGGCGGATGCCCTCGGCCGCATCGGCGCCCAAAGTGCCATCGATCCACTGGTAGAATCCCTGAAAAACGATTCCAGTGGAGAAATTTGTGCCGCTGCGGTCAGGGCACTCGGTAACCTGGGGGGTGAAAAGGTGGCGCAGGCCCTGCGCAAGGTTGCCCATGAACGGCCAGAGGCTATGGAGTGGGACGACGACTGGGACACCTGGTGGGATGTCCAACTGGAAGCGGTAAAGGCCCTGGGCCGGTTTGCCGACGAGCAGGCCATCGACATCCTGGTAGACGTGCTCACCGACGAGTCACAGCAGGACATCGAAAACGAAATCCTGCGCGCCCTGGCCAGCATCGGGGGCCGCGGAACGGATGTCCTGATTGCCAGGTTGCAGGATACCGGCAGTTTACCCCTGCATCGCAGACGCGCCGCCAGAGCCCTGGGGCGCGCTTCTGAAAACAACGGGATTCCCCCTGTACTCGGACGCGCCCTTCAGGACGAAGCACCCGAGGTGAGGGCCGAAGCCGCCACCGCCCTGGCCGCACAGGGTGCTGCACAGTATGCCCGGGGCCTGCTCCTGATGCGGCGTGATCCGGCGGAAGAGGTGCGCAAAGCCGCCATCAAGGCCGTGATCAGCCTGTCGGAGCAGGGAATTGCGGATGCAGGACTGTCTGACGAACTGACAGCAATGCTGGACGATCCGAGCAGCGGGGTACGCGCAAGCGTCTACAATATTCTGGGGCACACGGTGAAATCCAATCCCCTCGCGCCTGAGGTTATTGCGAAGGTTGCTGCTGATCTGGAAAACCCGGAGGCTGAAACAGCTTCCGCCGCCTGCACGCTGCTGGGAAAGAACGGCGATACCGTTGCCGTGGATGTGCTCCTGCCGGTCCTGAACGATACCCAGGCGCACCCCATGGTGCGCCGTGAGGCGGCGCTGATGATTGGGCAACTGGGCCTGTTCAATCAGCCGGTTGCCGACAGCTTGAGCCGCGCTGCGGCCGACCCGGCACAGGCCGTCAGGCTTGCCGCCCTGTCTGCCCTCGCCAGACTGGAAACCCAGGGTGTGATCGAGGGGGAACTTCAGCCTTTCAAGTCGCCGATGGAGGCCGTGATTGCGGCAATCGAGGGGAAATTCAGCCCCGAAAAACCTGACACGGAAGAGGCGGCACCCCCGAATCAACCGCCCGCAGAAGCGGGCTCTGACACGAGTGGCGTCGAACCCGAAGCGGGATCGACGCCGCCCGAGGACGGGGCCTCATCGCCTGAGCAACAGTCGGCACCCGAAAACGATCCGGATGAAAATACCGACGACATAAAACTCCCCGACAGCCCCGCCAGGATCGTCCGGGAAGGAGATGTGAGAAGCGCCGGCTCCACCCTCGATGCCATCGCCATGGACAACGTGGAAGCAGCCCTGGGCCTGGATGCTGCCGGTGAGCCGGCGGAACATGACGAAGAGACTCAGGAGTTCCTGGCCGTGGCCGACGCCAACAAAGAGACCATGAGCCGAATCCGTTCTGAAAGAAAAATCGATCCCGCCTTCGATGTCCGCAGGCTGGGCATCAGGGTTCTGGGGGATTGCGACCGGACCGAAGCGGTTCATACGCTGATTGGTTATCTCCAGGACACCGACCCACGGCTGCGCCGGGAAGCCACGGAATCCATCGGTCAGGTGGCACTGCGCAACCCGGACAACCCCGCCCTGATGGATGCCGTGGGCATCCTTATCACCCAACTGGCGATCGGCGATCAGGATCAACGGCGCGCCAGTGCGCGCACCCTGGGCAGGTTGGGAAATCGCGCCGCCCTTGTGCCCCTTGTCGAAACACTCAAGGACCCGGTGCCCAACGTACGCATCCAGGCGTTGGAATCCTTGTCCCGACTCGTGACCCAAGGCGCTGATCCGGAAGCGGCTGACCACATGGTGGTGCGCAACGTCCCACCCCTTTCGGTAGCCCGCAGCATCGCCGAATCCCTGAAGGATGAAGAGATGGCGGTTCGGGTTGCCGCGGCTCGGGAACTGCCGGTTGTCCTGGGATCATTGGAAGAGCAAAGCTTCACCGCCAAGGTGGTGGGAGAGATCATAGACAGCGTGTTCGGCTGGACCGGTGAAGAGGCCCGTCTGATAGGCAGGTCCCTGCGCGGATTCGATGCCTCACTGACAACTGATAAGCTGCTGGTGCGGCTGAAAGAGGCCGGGGACAGCACCAAACGCAGCGTTGTCATCGAAATGATCGAGGAGACTTTCAGTCAGGCCGCGGAGGATTCGCACCGGGCGGCCTGACGCGTCATCAATTACTGTAATGTAAAAGGAGAATTCCAAATGAAAAAAATACTGATATCCCTTGCGATCACGGGTCTTTGCGCGCTCCCCCTGAGCGGGCAGGCCGCAGCCTACAAGGAAGCCGCGGTATCCGGAGGCGGCAGCATCTCGGGGGCGGTCAAGTTCTCGGGTAAGGATCAGAAAGCCAAGATCTACAAGATCTCCAAAGACAACAAGGTGTGCGGCGACGGTAACCGTAAGATTGACTACGTCCGCGTGGCCAACGGCCACCTGCTTGATACCGTTGTCTATCTGGACAAGGTGAAGAAAGGCAAGGCCTTTCCGAAGGAACTGTCGGGAACGACCATCGACCAGCAGGGCTGCGAATTCAAACCCTTTCTGGGAGCGATGAAAAACAACACCAAGATCTCCGCGGTGAACGCGGATCCTTTGCTGCACAACATTCACACCTATGAGATCCTGGGCCGCGCCAAGAAAACCGTTTTTAACCTCAGCCAGCCGGATCCCGGCACAGTTTCCAAGACGGTCAAGCTGAAGCGCGGCACCGCCATGAAAGTGGAGTGCGATGCCCACGATTTCATGCATGGCTTCGTCTTCGTCGCCAAGAACCCCTACTTCGCCATCGTGGGTGAGGACGGCACCTACAAGATAGACAACGTACCCGCCGGCGATTACACCATAAAGGTCTGGCACGGCACCCTTAAAGGGGCAAAAGGCAAGGTCAAGGTGGCTGGTGGCAAGGATACCGCTATGGACTTCGAAGTAAAAAAATAGACCGTGGAGATCCAACCCGTCAAGGCATACGGAAAACCGCAACGCCGACTCACCCTGATGGATTACCTGGCCATTGTGGCTGGCGTCATCAATCTACTGGTGATCGGCTTTATCGTCGGTTATTGGTTAATCTCATAATCCAAAGGCCCGGATCGGTGTATCCGGGCCATTTATGACCAGTGGCTTGATAAAGATTTAGCCCGGATGAAGCGCAAGCGTAATCCGGGGGATACGGAATTGGCGGAGAGGGGGTTTACGGATGGTCATCAACCGGGATCTACCAAGCATGCCTATTCAGACCCAAGAGCAATCTCCCGCAATCGAGCCCCTGCCCTCCTATGCCTCGATCCTGATTGCCGTGGATTCCTCCGACCACTCCAACCGCGGCGTACTCGAGGCCGTTTCCCTTGCTGCAGCCTGCGGCAGCAAGGTTACCGCCACCCACGTCTATGCCGCCAAACTCCATGACCTGCGCTTTCGCCAGATGGAGGGCGGGCTGCCGGAGCAGTTTCGTCAGGAACAGGAACTGGAGCGCCAGCGGGACGTTCACGACGACCTGATCACCCGCGGGCTTTCCATCATAACGGACTCCTATCTGGACCAGGTCGACGGGGTGGCCAAAAAACAGGATGTCCAGGTCGCACGACGCGCCCTGGAAGGCAAGAACTACCGGCAGCTGGTCAACGAGGCGAACAGCGGCGGCTATGATCTCCTGGTGATGGGTGCCCAGGGACTGGGGGCAGTGAGCGCCGGCCGGCTCGGCACCGTCTGCCAGCGTACGGCGAGACGGTCGCGGATAGACACCCTGATCATCAAGGAGCCAACCCGTGGCATCGGCGACGGCCCGATCCTGGTTGCGGTAGACGGTTCTCCCAAATCTTACGGCGGGCTGCTGACCGCCCTTTCCCTGGCCCGCCTGTGGGGCCGGCAGGTGCAAGTAATCTCCGCCTTCGATCCCTACTATCACTACGTCGCCTTCAATCGTATTGCCGGCGTGCTGTCCGAAGAGGCCGGACAGGTGTTTAAATTCCGGGAGCAGGAAAAACTGCACGAGGAGATCATCGACTCGGGACTGGCGAAGATCTACCAGGGACATCTGTCCGTTGCCGAGTCGATCGCCCGGGATTACGGCATTGAGGTGGAGACCCTGCTGGTCGACGGCAAGCCCCACGATGTCATCGCCCGCCGCCTGAAAGAGATCAATCCTTCGCTGCTGATTCTTGGCACCACCGGCATTCATGCCGATGCTGACCTGGATATCGGGGGCAACACGGAACATCTGCTCAACGATGCCCCCTGCGCTGTACTCCTGAGCCAAAGAGAATACCAGCCCCGGATGGACCGGCTCGCTGCTGTGACCACCTCCTGGACCGAAGAGGCGGAGAAACGCATGGAGCGGGTCCCCTCCTTCGTACGTCCCATGGCAAAGATGGCCATCCTCCGCTACGCCCAGGATGCGGGGCA
>JAQYVO010000228.1 GCA_030145425.1 Chromatiales bacterium
TTACCGAAATTATTGATTTACTCACACAATGAGGGGAAGAGCCCTAAAAAGAATTCACTGCCATGATTAGCGATTGGAATTTATTCCCAGTTGTAGGGCCGAATTCATTCGGCCAACAGCCATCATACCGAGCTTCGGTCGAATGGATTCGCCCCTACAGTTCTGCTGACAGATGGAATGTGTTTTGCCAGAAATCGAAATGATCGAGGTCAGAGTGGAAGGGCTCTGCCCCCTTCTGACCGGCGTTACTTCGCCCCGGATCAATCAGAATCGCTGCTTTTTCCCCGCTGAAATTTCTTCGCCATTTCCTGTTGCAGGTTGCCGGGCAACGGGTCGTAGTGGCTGAACTCGATCTCGTAGCTGCCTTCACCGGCTGTCATGGATTTCAATTTTGAGCTGTAGTCATCCAGTTCCGCCAAAGGCACTACGCCGCTGATCACCATCCGGCCGGCCGTTGCGGCTTCCGTACCGCTCACCCGGCCCCGCCGGGTGGAAAGGTCGGCCGCGATATCACCCATGGAGTCGCCGAGGACAGTGACCTTTATGTTGACCATGGGCTCCAGCAGCACTGGCCGGGCTTTTTCAAGCGCTGTCTCGAAGGCCTTGCGACCGGCGTTGACGAAGGCTATCTCTTTTGAGTCCACGGCATGATACTTCCCGTCGTAGACGGTGACTTTCACGTCCTGGATGGGGTAGCCGGCTACGAAGCCTTCCTCCAGTGCGTGGTGAATGCCTTTTTCCACCGCGGGGACCAGGGACCCGGGTATGACACCGCCCTTGATTCCATCCACGAACTGGAATCCCTCGCCGCGGGGCAGGGGCTCGACGCGCAGGTATACCTCACCAAACTGACCGGCTCCGCCGGTCTGTTTTTTATGCCGGTGGTGGCCCTCCGCGGAACCGGTGATGGTTTCCCGATAGGCGATGCTGGGCGGCCGTGTGTCGACACTGACATTGTAGCGTTCTTCGAGCTTTTCCAGAGTGACCCGCAGATGCAAATCCCCAAGACCCCGGATAACGGTCTCGTTGGCCTGGCTGTTGTGATCCAGTTTCAGGCAGGGGTCTTCCGACTCGAGTTTCCGAAGGGCATCCGAAAGTTTCTGGTCGTCGCTTCGCTTCCGGGGGATCAATGCCAGGCCGAAAAGCGGCATGGGAAATTGTTCCGGTTCCAGAATCAGTTTATCCTCATCATGGGAGTCGTGAAGGACGGCATCCCGGAATACTTCTTCGACCCGCGCCACGGCACAAATATCGCCCGGCACGCCTTTCCCCATTTCCTGGTGATCCTTGCCCTGAAGCTGCAGCAGGTGGGAGACCTTGAAGGGCTTTCGGGCATCGCCTATATACAGCTGGCTGTTGGGCGATATGTTGCCCTGGTGGATACGGAATACGCCGAGTTTCCCCCGGAACGGGTCATTGCTGACCTTGAAAACATGGGCAATTGCATGGCCGCCGGACTCCGGGTTGATCTCTATGGGTACGGGCTGCTCGCCTTCGCACCTCATGAAGTGCGGCGGATTGCCTTCAGTGGGATCGGGCATCAGTTGGGTGATTATCCTCAGGAGCTGCTTGATGCCGACACCGGTGGCGGAGGAGACGAAGCAGATCGGTACCAGGTGCCCTTCACGCAGCGCTTTTTCGAAGGGGTCGTGCAGCTGTTCAGGATTCAACTCCTCGCCCTGCTCCAGATACACTTCCATGAGTTCCTCGTCCATCTCCACCACCTGATCGACGATGTTGGTGTGGGCCTCGGCCACGGAGGAAAACTGGGTCTCATCGCCCTCCAGCGTAAAGAAGCAGTCTACAACCTTGTCGCCCGAGGCTGATGGCAGATTCAGGGGCAGGCACTCTGCACCGAACTGTTCCCGGATCTCCTCGACAAGTTCCTCCAGTTTCACCTGCGGGGAATCAATCTTGTTGATGATGATCATCCGGCATCGCTCGTCATCCCGGGCATGCTGCATCATGGTGTGGACGGCGGGCTCGATGCCCGACTCGGCATTGATGACGATGGCAGCGGTCTCCACTGCCTGTAATACGCCGAAAGCGAGTCCGAAGAAATCGTGCAGTCCGGGGGTGTCGATCAAGTTGATGTGTTTGCCGTCCTTGCTGATTGTCGCAAGGGCTGAATTCAGGGAATGCTGGTACTTTTGTTCCAGGGCTTCGAAGTCACAGACGGTATCGCCCCGTTCGATGCTGCCCTGGGCCTGTATCACACCCGAGTGATACAGGAGGGCCTCCGCCAGCGTCGTTTTTCCGGCGCCGGACTGGCCCACCAGGGCGATATTACGGATATCGTGGGTGGTGTATGCAGACATGCTTGTCTCCTAGGGTTTTCGATAACCTATTTCTGTATTTTTCTCGAAAGCTCACCGCGCAGGGCAGGGTGTGCCAAAAACGCTTTGCTTGTTCATTTCCCTGGCTGGCTGGCGGCCATTGATTTTTTGAATCGGCGCTAGCACTCCGTCAGCGTGATGGTGACGGAGTACTGGGAGATCCTTTTATCTCCGATGGCGTCTCCGGGTGCTATGACCCTGGTCAACATTACTCTCAACCGACCGTTTTTTTTACCCTTGAGCGGAAAAGTATGTGCCAAACCGTGCCGCTCAGTCCCGGGATCTTCTCTTTCGGCCCTGGTAAGCTGCGATCTCCTTGATGATGTCCTGGAATGGAAGCTTGTCGAGGCTCTGAAATTGCTCGATTACATCATTTATCAACCCGTATACGTCCTCAATGCTGGCGGATATCTGCTGATTACCGTGTAATGCGACGTGCAGGCCGCGCAACCCGCCAATCTGAATGCGCATGGCTTTTGCGTGGGGCAGCACACCGGATTCATCGGCGGACTTCAAGGTAAATCGTGAGTGCTGACGAAGCAGCTTGAGCAGCTCCTCGCAATGCTGTTGTCCCTCGTCGGAACCGCAGTGCACCGCCTCCCGCTCGGCAATATACAGACGCTTGGCCTGACAGCATGCACATTGACTGGAAAGAATGCCCTTCTCATACAGGCATGCGCGATCGTTTATATCTCTATACGTCCTGATGAAGGCATCATGGTCCACTTAGTGCACTATTCGCCTTTCTCGGTAAAACGCCGGATCATGCGACGGTCGCGCTTGCTCGGTCGGATAGCGGGTATACGGGGAGCGCTTGCCTTGAGCAGGCGTTCCTGCCGGATGACCTCCTGGCGTTTCAGGGCGCTCGATTCGTCCTCCTCAAAGAAAAGTACTGCCTCGGAGGCCGGGCGCCTTTGGCTGGGGATAACTTTTATGACGATATCCCATTCCAGGGTCCCTTTGTGAACCCTGAGTCTCGACCCCTGCCTGACCTCTTTTCCGGGTTTCGTCCGCTGGCCATTGAGGTGCACCTTCCCGCCGATGATCGCTTCCGCGGCCAACTTTCGGGTCTTGAAGAAACGGGCGGCCCAGAGCCACTTGTCCAGTCGCAGTGTGTCGGCCCGCTGGGTGTCACTCATCAGGTGGGATCGGCTTCTTCCTGGGTTACGCCGGGAGAATCTTCGGGCTGAAGACCGAGTAGCTCATCCAGTTTTCCGAAGGCGTTGAGCTCCGCCAGATGTTCGTAACCGCCCACGTGGTAGTCGTCTATGAAAATCTGGGGTACGGTCCGCCGTTTGCTGCGTTCGAGCATCTCCCGCATGTAATCCCGGTTTCCCTCGATGTGGCGTTCCTCGTAGCTTACCCCTTTTTTGTGCAGCAGCGCCTTTGCGCGCACACAATAGGGGCAGATATTGGTTGTGTACATGACGACCTTGGGCATGGGCGTTCTCTGGAAAAGGCTGATTTTTAATCGTAACAGCAGCTTTGCGCGGGGTCTACACGGGGCGGGAAGACCCGGACTGACGAGGGGCAGGTTCAGGCGTTATGATAGATTCGGTTCGAGGACGCATTAGGATTTACAGAGGATTTGTGAGGCCCCCGGCTTCATATGCCGGTCGGCGGGAGAGGTTCATGATTGGGGATAATGGTGGATACGAATCGATACAGGCCGGGTTCCGGGCGGCCCGGAAGCGGATCACCGGCCGTTGGATCCTGGTTTTCCTTCTCGTATGTTCACTGGCTGCAGCGGGGCTGGCCGTTCATGGGAACGAAGCCCGGCAAGTTGGCGTGCAGGAAATCAAGAGAACCTGGACCGGGGATTTCGACGGCATGGCCGAAAGACGTACTATCAGAGTGCTGGTCGTGTACAACAAGATGTTTTATTTCCTGGATGGCGGCACTCAGCGGGGTATTGCATACGAACTGCTTACCAAGTTTGAGAAGTTCG
>JAQYVO010000264.1 GCA_030145425.1 Chromatiales bacterium
CAACCTGCTGGTGGGCATCCTTATTCCCTCAGGGCTGCTGCTCGCCGTTGTCTACGTTATCTACTGGCGCAAGGGATACCGCAAAAAACAGAAGAAAGCAGGCAAGGAAGTCTCGGGGTTCACGGGTGAGCTGGCCGGCTATTGGGCGATGATCATTGCGAACAAGCGAACCGCCATCGCCGGACTGATCCTGGGTATTGCCTGCGCCCTGCACATGTTGGTCATGCAGGGCTTACGTGTAAAGTTTGGCTTCAAGAATGCCGGGGTGTTACTGGACCGCATCGGCTGGGACTTCGGACTGTCTGTCCAAGGCACGGTCTTTGACCCGGGATACTGGTACGTAACGACCCAGGAGGCGCAGTGGGTCGGTTGGACGCTGCAGAAGATGGGTATCAATAATATGGATAACATCTATTTTGGATTCGTCAACGGTATCCCGAACCCGGCGATCAACCCTGCCGACTGGATGTCGTTCGCGCTGATCGGCGGGGCGGCGATCATCGCGCTCTTCCACGACGAATTCAAGTTCAAGAAGCCGACCTGGGAGACTGCCATGTGGTCAGTTATTGGCGGGTTTTTCATGGGCATCGGCGCGAGGCTTGGACTCGGGTGCAACGTGGGCGCCTTCTTCGTACGGGTTGCCAACGGAGACGCATCGGGATGGTTGTTCGGTCTTGGAATGGCGGGCGGGGCCTATCTGGGTGTCAAATTCTTCAATTGGTGGACAGAGAGAAAGCTTGCCCAGGAAATGGAAGCGTGCGGTTTGTAACTTAGTCTGAGCTAACTATATGGAGGTATTAAAAATGGGTATGAAATTTGAGAAAACTGACGAGGGGCATTATCGCCTGAACGTCAACGGCTATGTGTGTCCACATCCGCAGATATACACAAAAAAGGCGCTGGAGAAGCTGGGCTCGGGAGATATTTTGGAACTGATCTTTGACAATCCGTCATCCGGTGAATCCATTGAGCAAATGATAGAGAATGACGAAAACGAGTTTCTGGACCAGAAAAAAGAGAGCGGCCAATTTGTATGGCTCATTCAGAAAGCATAGTTCTGTGGGGTTATTGCAGACTGTGTGATTACCGGATGGCCTGTATCGTCGTTGATGGAACAATCGATAAGGGTTATCCGATGGATACGCGGACAAGAAGGGGGTCGTTATGAAAAGTGATTTGTGGATTGTGTTTGCGGTGACTGCCGGGTTTCTGGGTTTCCTAATGGGCTATGGGGTGCCACCGATGCAGGAGGTCGGTATCGCCGCCGTCGGTGGTCACGGCGGTGCGCCTGTCGAGGAGACCGCCGAGGCCGACGACGCGATGGAACAGTTCAAGGATTTGCAGAAAATGATGGAATGAGCGTTGCACCAGCCAGCTACCTCCGGGCAGCGTATGCCTGGATCGTGACTGATGGCCACGCGTGTATGACAATATAGCAAGATAGGAGAACAAGAAATTGTCAAATACATATCTTAGAACAGCAATAATAGCAGGCGCGTTTATCGTGGCCTTTTTGCTGGGCTATGGCATCTCGGCGCGCACGGGGGTGGAACCCGGGTATTTCGCAGCGGTTGAGGTCGGTTCCTACGGCGCACCGGAGGCGTCCGGTGGGATCGAAGGCATGTCCGCTGAGGATGCTGACTACTACAAGTCCCTGACCGAGGAGTAGCCCGAGGCGATGCGATGGGCCAAGAGAGAAATGCGAGCCGTGCGGTTCGGTGGGGCTGATCCGGCCGGCGCCATGTCAGAAATCCATCGCTATGGGACTTTGGAAAACCCCTTTGGACCAATAATGCGAGAGTCGAGACGCAGCAGACCAGACATACCACTATGAAATGTGTACTGATACATCCTGCCTGGTCCCCCGAGGAGATCTTTCCGGTCAAGACATCGCAGATCAACTACTGGCAACCGCTCGGAACTCTCTATGTGGGCGCTGCGATGCTCCAGGCAGGGCACGAGGTTGAGTTCCTGAACGGTGCGTTCATGACCCACGAAGCGATTATGGCGCGCGTCGCGGAGATCCGCCCGGAGTTCGCGGGTCTTTACTCGACGACCTTTGGCTTCCCGAAGGCGGTCAGGATGGCGGACGCGCTCAAGCAGATCGACGGGGACATGTTCGTGTGTGTCGGTGGCCCCTATCCTATTGCCATGAAGGGCCAATGCCTGGAGGACGACGGGGCGAACTTCGATGCGGTGGTCACCGGCGAGGCGGAAATGGCGATCGTAGAGCTGCTCGAACGCCTGGCGGGAGGCAAAAGCCTTACCGGCCTGGCGGGTGTAGACTTCAGACAGGGTACGGAGATCATCCGCAACCCGCCCAGGGCCCTGCTCGAGGACCTCGATACCCTGCCATTTCCGGCTCGGCACCTACTGGGCGACAAGGCTGACTACATTCCGCCGCCGGGACAGTACCAGCGCACCCCGGTCACGATCCTGATCACGTCGCGGGGTTGCGACAGGCGCTGCATCTTCTGTTTTCAGGCCGACAGACATCGCCGGTACGGCAGCCGCGGAATCCGTTTTCGTAGCGTAGATAACGTCCTGAAGGAGATTGAGCTATGCCTCGCCCAGGGCTATCGGGAGATCAAGTTCATCGACGACTCGTTTGCCGCCGACTATGACCGGACCATGGAGATCTGCCGGGAGATAAAGCGACGCAAGCTCGATTTCACGTGGTTTGCATCGGCGAGCGTGAATCAGGTGGACAAGCAGTTGTTGCAGGCCATGAAAGATGCCGGCTGCTGGGCAATCCTTTTTGGGGCGGACAGCGGCGTGCAGAAGACGCTCAATTCGCTGAAGAAAGGGACGAAGCTTGAGATGATCCGGCGCGATGTCAGGTGGGCGAAACAGGTTGGTATCCGCGTGAGCACCCCGTTTATCTTCGGCGCGCCGGGCGAGACCTTTGAGGACGGTATGAAGACGATCGAATTTGCGATGAAACTCGACGCCGATTTTGCCAATTTCCATTCGCTCACACCGTTTCCGGGTACGCCGTTGCACGACAACCTGGAGAAATACGGGAGCATCTCGGGCAGCCTCTCTGATCGCACCTATCAATCAGCCGCGTTCGCACCTTTTACGATGACGCATAACGACATCCTAAAGTTGCGCCAGATTGCTTTCCGGCGTTTCTACACCCGACCAAAGTTCCTACTGCGCCGGCTGCTGCAGATGCGCTCTTGGCATGACCTGCAGGTGAACCTGCAGGGTCTACGAAGCCTGTATCAGCTCTGGACCACGCGCAATCTGTTTCACAGATGGAAAGGAAAGGCGGGAACGCACGAAATCGCCGAGCGGAGAGCTGAGAATTACACTGCGGAGATCTGACCCGTCTCATCCATGAAAACAGGAGACTTGACACGATGAAGATTCTATTCGAGGTTTCATCGGGCGATGCGGCCAATGTGCTGGTGCCGCTGGCCCGAGCCTGCAATCGCAATGCGGTGACCTGGAGCTGCTTTTTTACCGGCGAAGGGGTAAAGACCCTCACCCGCGGCGACGTCCTCGCGACAGTCGGGGGGGCCGTCAAGGCAACGGCCTGTGAAGTCTCCTGGGAACGCAACATGGGGGATCAGCCATGTCCCGTGGAGATCGGCAGCCAGACCAATAACAGCGCCATGATCGGTGAAATCGATAAGGTCATCAGCCTCTAGGGGGACTCTCAATGGGACAGACAAAATCAATCCTGGTGCTGGGACGCCGGGACCCGACAGAGGCCATGCGCGTCGCCGCGGGCCTGACGATCTTCGACCACACGCCGAGCGTGGTGTTCATGGTGCCGGTACCGGATACGCCGGAGAACGCCGAGATGGCGGAGTTGCTTGAGTTCTCGGATATCGAATCGAAGACCACAGTGCCCGATCAATCGCTGCCGCACATCGGGGCAGACGCTCTCGCAGCCGCCTTCCTCGCGGCGGACGAGGTCATCAACTTCTAGTCACAACAGCAATAAAAAGGACACCGGCATGAAGATCTTTGTCTTGAACACAGACCTGTTTCCCGAGAAAGGTGTGCTCGAGGATGCACTTGCGCAGCTTGGCTCGGACCACGAGGTTTCTCGTTACGACACGGACGCTGAGCTTTCCGACGACGACTGGGACCGCGCCGTGCGGGAGCTGGTGTCCGCCGATCGGATCATAACCCTCTGACGGGTACATCCGCTGGTCGCCCCTTCCCGCCGAAGGAGAACCACCGTACATGAATCGCGCGAGGGCACCTGTGGATTCCATCCGGCCGGCCCCGGCGCAGGGGTGTTTGCGGGGCGCGGTGAGATGTGTCCTCCGTACAAAAACGGTGGCGTCATCGGACATCGTGCGCTCTGTCGGGGCCCGGTCGACAGGTCGACCCGCACAGCGCCACCACCATGCCATAACGAATAGATTGGAGTGAACCATGAAGACAGAACGCATTCTCGCACCGGTTGACGGCTCGAAAATGGCCCATTTCGCTCTCAAGGAGGCGGACAACCTGGCTTCGAAGAGCGGTGGAAAATTGACCCTGATGTTTGTTCATGCGGTGGCAACGGTTCATCTCATGGATGGTGAATTCCCGGAACCCATTGAGATTACAGAAGCGTTAATGGCGAGGGCGCAGGAGATCATGGAGAAATGGGCTGATTCGCTCACTACGCCCGAGACAGACCGGAACATCGTCATCGAGTGTGGTAATCCGGCACAGACCATTGTCGAATACTCCGCGGAGCACGACCTGATCGTCATGTCAACGCACGGCCACACAGGTTGGAACCACGTCCATCTTGGCTCGGTGGCGGAGCGTGTGGTCCGTGGTGCGCACTGCGACGTGCTTATAGTCAAACAGCCAGGTGGCACAAGCGATTGAGCTGACTGATGGCGGTCCGCCGTGTCCGAATACTCGAGCAACAGGAACCAAGATCTGCATCGCGGGCGCACGCCAGAGACTGTATATCAACAGGTGGTCCGGTCTGTTAGCCACTTGGTTGATGTCGTCAGCAACGTTGCCTCGGTCTGGGCAACCGATCTTTCCAAACTACCTGTGAGCAGGAACACCAACTCTCAACATGCTTTCGCGCTGTTCACCACCGCACGGCACGCGGTCTTTAACCTGATGACACACCGGCGTTGAAGGCTGCGCATGGCTGACCTTGTCTCGATCATCATTCCCGTCAGAAACGGTGCAGCCACAATAGCGCGTTGCCTGGAAGCGGCACTTGCATCGCGCTACGAGCACTTCGAGGTGATCGTCGTCGATGACGGCTCGGACGACCATTCGGCCGATATAATAAAGATGTTTCCCTGCACGCTGGTTCAATTGCCCACACACTCGGGGGTGTCAAGGGCGCGCAATGTCGGTGCGTCTCACAGCAGAGGGGACATCCTGTTCTTTACCGACGCGGATTGCCTGTTGCAGGAAGATACGCTTGCGGTTGCTGTAGACCGTTTATCCTCTGCCGGCCAGAACGCTGTGCTTGGTGGCACCTACACGCTGCATCCGGCGGACGACAGATTTTTCAGCGCCTTCCAATCCGCGTTCATCAACTACTGCGAAAGCAGGGGTAGCGGGAACCCCGACTACATTGCAGCACATGCCATGGTCCTGTATGTGCGCACGTTCAAAGCCAGCCGGGGCTTTGTCGAGGAGTATCTGCCGATTCTCGAGGACATTGACTTCAGTCACAGGTTGCGAAGAACCGGGCACCGACTCGTGATGGACCCTGGGATTCAGGTCAGACACCTGTTCAACTATTCCCTGGTGGGATCGGTCATCAATGGATTCAGAAAGGCCAAATACTGGACTATCTATTCCATACATAACAAGGACTTGCTTGCGGACTCCGGCACGGCTTCAAGGGCCTTGAAGCTTAATGTGGCCGCCCTGTTCAGCAGCGTCCTTGCGGCACTGCTCGTCCTGGTTACCGGGAATGTTTGGTTCTCCGTCATCATAGGGGTGCTGATGGCAATGAATATCACAGTGAATCGCGATCTGATTCGGGCGTTCTTCCGGGCCCGGGGGATGGCTTTTGCGCTCGCGGCCTCGGCCTACTACCTCCTGGCCTACCCCCTGGTGGTCGGCGCGGGCGGCCTTGCCGGGATACTGAGCTACCGCCGGTACGCCAGATTACTGGAGGCCGCCGGCTGATGTCCTCGCTCATGCGACATGCTGGATCGATCCTCTGGAAACGGCGGCCCGTTCATCTGACCTTTTTTCTGACCCGCAAGTGTAATGCCCACTGCCCGTTCTGCTTTTACCTGAAAAGCCCGGATAACCCGCAGACCGGGGCAGCGGAGTTGTCTCTCGATGAGATCGAGCGCATCTCCCGGTCCCTGGGCAGGCTGTTGTGGCTCGCCTTCTCTGGCGGGGAGGTCTATCTGAGGAAGGACCTGGTCGAGATAAGCAAGGTGTTTTACGATCGAAACAGGCCCGCCGTCATGCTGTATCCAAGCAACGGCCTGTTGCCCGATCTGATCCGGGATCAAACAGAGCGGATTGCGGCACACTGCCGCAGCAGTGTCGTCGTCGTCAAACTCTCGCTCGATGGCGTCGGCACTGACCATGACACGTTACGCAACACCCGCGGCAATTTCGACAAGACCATGCAGACCTATAAGCTCCTGCAGGACCTCCTCGATGCCTACCCGAACTTCGAACTCGGCTTCAATACAGTCCTCACTACGCAGAACCAGGACAAGGCCGAAGAGATCATCGACTTTGTCGGTGGTCTGGATAGACGGACCACGCACACCATCTCGATGGTGCGGGGGAACCTGCTGGACAACGGCTACAAGCAGGTCGATCCGGAGAATTACCGCCACGCGGGAAAAATACTGGCAACCCGTCTCAGGGACCGGACCTCCGGTATTCACCGGTTCAGGGGAGCGCGTCTCAAGGTGGCGCAGGACGTACTACAACGACGGTTTATTCACCAGACGCTGATCGGGCAGGACAGGTCACTGCCCTGTTACGCGGGGAAACTGAACCTGGTGCTAACCGAATCGGGCGAGGTGTATCCCTGCGAGATTCTTCCGCAGAGCCTCGGCAACGTACGGGAACATGACTACGACATCATGCAGGTGACCCGCACCGAGAAGGCCGTGGACGTCCTGCGCTCAATATCCGCCAGCAACCCGCACTGCAGGGCCTGTACGCACGAATGCAATTACATCACGAATATTCTGTTCAATCCCGCGATGTATCCTGCGTTGATGAAGGAGTATCTTCGGCTATAGCTGTA
>JAQYVO010000272.1 GCA_030145425.1 Chromatiales bacterium
TCCCTGGCGAATTGTTGCTCAAGCCGCAATCGGCAGCTGATAAAGCCCTCCACAATGGGTCTGCCAATGGCATTTATTCAGTTTGAGGCAATTTCGAAGTGTATCCAGCGACTTCAGCCGGCGTATCACCGCAGAGAGAGCTGTGGGTGTGGTGCTGATTGTAATAACCTTGGAAATCTGAGAGTTATCTTTCCAGGTCGATGGCATTCCAGAATAGTGTATGGTCCAGGAACTCAACAGCTAGCATCGCTGTTGGCATCTAACAGTTGTCGCCAAAACTGGCATCACACCATTTATACAATCCGCTAACTCTTTGAGTAACTTATAAAAACTCATCAAGAGAGCGGTCTTGGCCGAACCTTTTCCTTGTCAATCCTTATAATAGGTGTCTACGGAAATTTAAGTTGTCGAAGCGTTCTGATCAGGAACTAAGGAAGAAGTCGAGGAACATCCGCTCAACATACCCAACAGGAGGGAAACCATGGCAACAACTAAAAGATTTACTGAGTGAGTCAAAGGGCTTGGGACAAACGATGGCACTGCGGATACAGGTATCTTCCCGAAAAAAGATGTACTCATGGTGCTAATCGGAAGCCCATTTATGTCAGCCATACTTCCCCCTTCAGGATCGTTGCCTCCGACAGAATCATACCGATCAGCGCCCTGATCGACTGCTGCACCCGCTTGAGGGAAAGCATCTGTGTTAAAAAGGGGACAGACTCGAATTAGCTTATATTCAGGCTGTCCCAGATCTCGTCCACCCGCGACTTGATCTCTTCGGACATGGCGATGGGTTTGCCCCAGGCGCGGTTGACTTCGCCCGGCCACTTGTTGGTGGCGTCGAAACCGATCTTCGAACCCAGGCCCGAGACCGGTGACGCGAAGTCCAGATAGTCGATGGGTGTATTTTCGATGATGGTGGTGTCCCGGGCCGGGTCCATGCGGGTGGTCATTGCCCAGATAACGTCTTTCCAGTCCCGAACATTGATGTCGTCATCGGTGACGACCACGAATTTGGTGTACATGAACTGCCGCAGAAAAGACCAGATCCCCAGCATCACGCGCTTGGCGTGGCCCGGATACTGCTTCTTCATCGAGACTACCGCCATGCGGTAGGAACACCCCTCGGGGGGCAGATAGAAATCCGTTATCTCCGGGAACTGCTTTTGCAGGATAGGGACGAACACCTCGTTGAGCGCAACCCCGAGGATAGCCGGCTCATCCGGCGGCCGTCCGGTATAGGTGCTGTGGTAGATCGGCTTGTCCCGATGGGTGATCCGGTCGATGCTGAAAACCGGGAAATTCTCCACCTCGTTGTAGTATCCCGTGTGATCGCCGAAAGGACCCTCGGGTGCCGTATCGTCCGGATGCAGATGCCCCTCCAGCACGAACTCCGCCGAGGCCGGCACCTGGAGATCATTGCCGATACAGCGGGTAACCTCTGTTCGGCTGCCCCGCAAAAGACCTGCAAAGGCGTATTCGGAAAGGGTATCGGGGACCGGTGTCACGGCGCCGAGAATGGTTGCCGGATCTGCGCCCAACGCCACCGAGATGGGAAAGGGTTCACCCGGATGGGCCAGCTGCCAGTCCCTAAAATCCAGCGCGCCGCCCCGTTGGGAGAGCCAGCGCATGATGACCCGGTTTCTGCCGATCACCTGCATGCGGTAGATGCCCAGGTTCTGACGGGGCTTATCCGGCCCCCGGGTAACCACCAGTCCCCAGGTGATCAGCGGCCCCACATCTTCCGGCCAGCAGGTCTGCACCGGTATTCGGGAAAGGTCCACCGCCTCCCCTTCGAGTCTTGTAGCCTGACAAGGGGGGTGCTTTATCTCCTTCGGCGCCATGTCCAGCACCTTGCGATAGAGCGGCAGCTTGTCCCAGGCATCTTTCATGCCCCGGGGCGGTTCAGGCTCCTTCAGGTTCGCCAGCAACTTGCCTACGTCCCGCAGGGCTTCGACGGACTCCTCCCCCATACCCATTGCGACCCGCTTTGGGGTGCCGAACAGGTTACCCAGGAGCGGGAACTCAGAGCCTTTCACGTTCTCGAACAGAAGCGCAGGTCCGCCGGATCGCAAGGTCCGGTCACAGATCTCCGTTATCTCCAAGTTAGGATCCACTTCCACCTGGATGCGCTTCAGCTCCCCAGCGACCTCAAGCTGGCGTATGAAATCCCTCAAATCCTTGTATTGCATTTTGCCTGGTTCCCCGTCTGATGGCGCATCAAAGCCGATGTCTTCCGTAACGCCGGTAGATTCGATAGTTCTTGAAGGCGATGCCGGCGATGAAACTGAGCAGCACCATTGCGGCGAGCAGCGAGAAAAGCCAGGGGCGCCACTCGCCCACCGGATCGGTTGCCGGCTTGCCCGCCAGCATCGCCGCCACATCCTCCAGGCTTTCCCGCAGGTGCTGATTTTCGGCCTCAAGTACCGCTGAGCGCTTCTGCTCGAATTCGATCTGCCGTTCCGCCTCCCGCCTCGCCGCCTCGAGCTGGCGCTCCAGGTCAGCGACACGGCGTGGTTCGCCTTTGTTGCCCGGTCCCGGCTTTTCCGACTGCGGCGCAGGAAGCAACGGCCTTGGGAAAACCGCTGCCTGTCCGGTGGACAAGGCACCCTTGGCATCACGAAACAGTTTCAACTGCGCATGTGCCGACCCAAGCTGCCGCTGCAGTTCACTGTTCTTGGCCTGCGCCTCCAGCAGACGGGCCTTGGCCGGCTTTTCCCTGCTGATGAAACGGTCCTCCACCCAACCGGTGCGGTCGTCGCCCAGGCGCACCTGGGCATAGCCGCCTTGACGGGTCAAAATCTCCAGCGGGGTACCGCTGGGCAACAGACTGATGGGATCTTCCGTGCTATCCGGTTTCTCATACAGCCCCGCCAACAACTTGTCCGTTATCTGGTCGGCCTGAACGACCGCCACCGGCAGCAGGAGTAAGAGGATCAGCAGCCCACGCTCCATCAGGCAGCAATGCCGCTGTGCCTGAGCAGGGCATCTATCTCCGGCTCCCTGCCCCGAAAGGCGGCGAACAGTTCCCCGGCATCCCGGGAGCCGCCCTGCTCCAGGATGTTGTGAAGGAAGGCATCACCGCTGTCCCGGTCGAAAACACCCCTTTCCTCGAACAGGGAAAAGGCGTCGGCGGAAAGCACCTCGGCCCATTTGTAGCTGTAATAGCCCGCGGCATAGCCTCCGGCAAATATGTGGGAGAAGCTGTGGGGAAAACGGTTGAAGGCCGGGGGCTTCAGCACCGCCACCTGATCCCTGACCTGCGCCAACGTCTCGTAGATGTGCCCTCCCCGGTTCGGATCGTATTCCCTGTGTATGCGGAAATCGAAAATGGCGAACTCAAGCTGGCGCACCATCTGCATGCCGGACTGGAAATTCTTCGCAGCGCGCATCTTTCCGTAGAGTGAATCCGGAATGGATTCGCCGGTCCGGTAGTGGCCGGATATCAGGTTCAGGGCCTGCTGTTCCCAGCACCAGTTCTCCATGAACTGACTGGGCAGCTCCACCGCGTCCCAGGCAACGCCGTTGATGCCCGCAACCGCCGGATAGTCCACCTGGGTCAACAGGTGGTGCAGCCCGTGACCGAATTCATGAAACAGGGTCTGGACCTCCTCGTGGGTGAACAGCGCCGGGGTATCGCCCACCGGGGGGGAGAAGTTACAGGTGAGATAGGCGACGGGTACCTGGTCATACTCATCGGTGAACAGACGCGTGATGCAGGTATCCATCCAGGCGCCCCCACGCTTCTTGGGGCGGGCGTACAGGTCCAGATAAAACTGGCCGCGTATCTTGCCCTGACGATCCCTGATCTCAAAAAACCGAACGTCGGGATGCCAGCCTTCCACCCCTTCCACCTCGGTGATCTGCAGTCCGAACAATCGTTCCACCACCGAGAACATGCCCGGGATGACCCGGGTTTCCGGAAAATAGGGCTTGAGCTCCTCCTGGGTAATGGCATAGCGGTCCTGGCGCAGCTTTTCGGAATAGTAGCCGATGTCCCAGGCCTCGAGCCCCTCCAGGCCGTGGTGCTCCCGCGCAAAGGCCTCCAACTCCGAAAGCTCTCCCCCCGCCTGAGTGTGGGAGCGCCGGGCAAGGTCGTTCAGGAACGCCATCACCTGGTCACAGGAACCGGCCATCTTTCTTGCCAGGGAGCGTTCCGAATAGTTGGAGAACCCAAGCAGACCAGCCATCTCGTGGCGCAGGGCCAGTATCTCTTCCATGATCCCGGTGTTGTCCCATTGCCCCCCATTCGGGCCCTGGTCGGAGGCGCGGGTGGAAAAGGCCTCGTAGAGCTCGCGACGCAGGTCACGATTGTCCGCATAAGTCATCACGGGCAGATATGAGGGGAATTCCAGGGTCAGCAACCACCCGGATTCACCGCGCTGTTCGGCGGTCTGGTGGGCCAGACCCATGGCTGATTCCGGCAGCCCGGCGAGGACGCCGGGGTCCGTAACCAGCTTGCTCCAGGCATGGGTGGCATCGAGGACATTCTCCTCGAACTTGCTGGTCAACCGGGAAAGCGACTGGCTGATCTCCTTGAACCGATCCTTGCTGGCCTTGGGAAGATCCACGCCGGAGAGGTGAAAATCCAGCAGCGCATTATCAAGCAGCTTGCGCTGGGCCTGATTCAGGGACTCGCCCCCGTCAGCGACCTGCCTGTAGGCCGCGAAGAGCCGCTCGTTTTGTCCCATTTCGGTGGCGTAATCACTCAGTTTAGGCAGACAGGCGTTGTAGGCCTCCCGCAGTGCCTCGCTGTTGACCACCGAATTCATGTGGCTGACGGGCGACCAGGCGCGGTTGAGCCGGTCGTCGAGGATCTCCAGGGGTTCCACCAGATTCTGCCAGTTGAACGGCCCGTCCACAGCCAGGAGTTCGTCCACGCGCCCCCTGGCATCGCTCAACAGTTGATCGACGGCGGGAACCACGTGTTCAGGTTTGATCCGGGAAAAGGGCGGCAGGCCCTCCAGTTCGAGCAGGGGGTTCTTCATGGGGGATCGGATTCCTCTTGACAGTCTCAGCGCCGCTATTCTGACACGATTTGCGCGGGTCAGACAGCGTATAGAATCCGTGAGACAGCTAACCGGAGAGTCTGGTTCCGAGCATCCAGGCGGCGATGGTGCCGGCAATGAAAAATGCCGCAAGGGATCCCGCGGCCATCAGTCGAAACCTTCTGACCAGATCAAACTGAGGCAGGGTGGACAGCAGGAAGGGGCGGCGACGGGAGCCGGTGGCGCCCAGGGTATGGGCCGGCATCCCGGAGAGCATGTCCTGTTGATCGCGACCGGCCTGGGCAAGGGCGGCCTGACGCGCCTTCTCCCACTCGGCGGTATCTATCTTACCGTCGCCGTCCTGATCGAATCGCCTCAGCAGACCGGTGGGGTCCCGCTTCCACTCCCGCAGCAACCTCCCCGACCTCTCGCGGCGCGCCGTCTGGAAATCCATGTCGTCCTGGGATTTGAACTGGCCGATGGCATAGACCAGTCCGCCCGGTCGAATCCACTCCTCCGTGTAGCGGTAGCGCCCGCCGATTGAGATATCCTTGTTGAGGATATCAACCCAGCCCCCTGTTTTGCGGGAAGGCATTCCCCAACGCTCCCGATTTTTCTCTTCCGGATACCGGGTGCTGCCGTACCAGACATTTCGATCGGCGGTCGTGGCCTCCGCACCCTGGGGCTCGAGCACACATTCACCGGTCTCGTCGCGCAGCAGAAACGGGCTTTCGCTGGTACCCTTGTCGACAACACGCCAGTTCTTATTGCCCTTCTTTTCCACCTTGAAGCGATACCAGCAGCAGTCTG
>JAQYVO010000319.1 GCA_030145425.1 Chromatiales bacterium
AGCTATCAGCAAGTCTACCAACAGCTGATCTACCACTCCGGCAACAGGCGGCCAAGGAGCATCGGTGATACGACCAGGGGTGTCCTGGAGGTGATTGCGGGAAGCAGTCACGAGGAAACACTGAAAAGTTTGAAGCCCGAACACCCCGGTCTGCATTGGGAGACGCAAAAGGAACTGGAAAGCAGCGAATTACTGAGGCTGGTGAAAGAACAGCTGATCGACTTTACCATCGCAGATTCCAACGAGGTATCCCTTAGCCGGCGTTTTCATCCCGAGTTGAAGGTAGCCTTGAATATCACCAAACCCCAAACTCTCGCCTGGGCCTTTCCCCATGACCAGGACACCAGTCTATACGACAATGCCCGGGAATTTCTGGAGGGATTTAAGGCTTCCGGCGCCATGAATCAGCTGATCGAGCGTTATTACGGGTATACGGAGCGTCTGGGGTTCGTTGACATCAGAAACTTTCGACGCCACATGGCAAAACGTCTGCCTGCACTGCAACCTCTGTTCGAGGAAGCCGCGGGGAAAACAGGACTGGAATGGCCGTTGCTGGCGGCAATCGGATACCAGGAATCTCACTGGAATCCAGAGGCCGTTTCACCCACCGGAGTAAGGGGAATCATGATGCTGACCCAGGCAACTGCCGAGCAATTGGGTGTAAAGAACAGGCTGGATCCCCGCGAGAGCATACTGGGTGGTGCCAGGTACATTCGCATCGTAGAAGAAAAGATTCCGGAACGCATCCCGGAGCCCGACCGTTTGTGGCTGACCCTTGCCGGCTACAACGTCGGATTCGGGCATCTGGAAGACGCCCGGATTCTTACCCAGCGTAACGGAGGAAATCCCGACATTTGGTGCGATGTAAAACGATACCTTCCCCTGCTAAGCCAGGAGAAATACTACAAGACGCTCAAACGCGGTTTTGCTCGAGGCCGTGAACCCGTGAATTACGTCGACAATATACGCGGCTACTATGAGCTTCTGATTTGGGAGCAGGAAAATGCGGCAAATCTTCAGCATCCCTCCGCAAAGGTTCTGACCACCACCCCGGTTTCCTTATAGCCTAGTGGGGTTTCCCCAGATACCGCTACGCTAACGCCGAGACCGAAAAAATGTCCGCAACAGATCGCCGCAAGGTCCGGCCAGCAATCCGCCTTCCGTTTCCACCCGGTGATTGAACCTCTCATCAGACGGCAACAGATCGAATACACTGCCCGCCGCACCATTCCTTGGGTCCGACGCTCCAAAAAAAACCTTCTCGACCCGGGCGTGAATGATGGCCCCCGCACACATGGGACAGGGCTCAAGGGTCACGTATAGGATGCTGCCGGGCAGCCGGTAGTTTCCGACTTTCGACGCCGCGTCACGCAGGGCCACGATCTCCGCGTGGGCCGTCGGGTCATGGTCACCGATCGGATGGTTCCATCCCTCACCGATCACTTCACCGTTTCTGACCAGCAGGGCACCCACAGGCACCTCCCCGGAGTCCATTGCCTTGTGGGCGAGTTCGTATGCCCGCAGCATATAAAGAAGGTCTGTGCCCCCGGTCACTCCCACTCGATTTTAAATAAGCCGCGAAAAGCCAGTATTGGCGCGGGTTCTATGGTGGTTATAATTGTTAATACCATGATCAATATGTGTTGTTAATCGAGTAGAAACAGATTGCTCGCTTGGAGGTTCCCTTTCGGCACGAACATGCGCATGAGGCTTCTACATCACCAGCCGGTCCCCGTCCTTGCCAAAGTAAATCCGATAACCAGGAGAGTATAAGACGGTAGACGCCTTCTGGGATATCAGATTGGGAGAATCCCCCCTGTATTATTCGAATCTGATTTTTCCCAATACAAGGAATCCCCGGTCGAAATCACGGCGCACCACAACGCCCTCTCCCTGGGATACTGTCTTTCCTGTCAGAGCAGTGATATTGACTTGGTGAGTCACCAGGATAAGGTTTTGTTTTCCGGTGAACGACGCTATGCGTTCAGCCACTGTCTTCGTTTGTTGATCTCTGGTGGAGTAGTTCTCGAAGAAAGAGTTCAATGGCGGCCAAAGCTCATAAGTTCCAAACGCCAATTGGGCTGTTTCATAGCAGCGGCACCACTCGCTTGAAAGCACAGGACCAATCGGAATGTTCTCTTTTCGAAAACGTTCGCCTATACGCTGCGACTGCTCGCGACCATTTTCCGAGAGATAACGCTGTGATTTACAATCGTTCAGGCGGAATCCGGGAGGATCGCCGTAGCCCGGTATTGTCTGGGCATGGCGAATAAGTACGACATTCCCTCCTTGCTGCAGCATGTTCCACAGTTCGGATTGTGGCGCAGATTCAGCAATGGCCTGACCCATCAGCGTCCAGAGGAGGAAAAATCCGGCCAAAAACCATCTAACAGTCAACCCGCTTTTTTTCCAGTTCGGATACAAGGCGAATACTCCGGATTCTGACCACATCCAGTCTGATTTTTTTTCCTTAGTCATTTTTGCATCACCGGATAATATTATCAGTGATTAACGAAATAGCATATGCCAGCCCGGATAAACCAACCGCCGTCAGATCAGCTCAACGATGGCGGTCACTTTTTCCGACTTGCCGCCGTTCCAGGTACGCTTTATCTCTATCCAGACCTCCTCCCCCGGCAGCCTGTCCAGCATTGCCAGGCGTACGTCTTCCAGGGACCGCACAGGTTCCCCGGCAATGGAGGTTATCATGTCCCCTGGGATAACAATGCTGGCCCCTTCAACGTAACTGCTCGACCGGCGTTTAACCGTCACACCTCGGTCGCTCTCTCGGATTAGCAAACCGAGTTTTCCGGCCTTTGGAAGTTCTTCGCCCCTGGCCAACATCGCATATTCGGCACTGCCCGGTCCCATTAAAACGGGGCCTGTATTGATCAGCACCGAGTATACTTCCGGCACCCTTTGGTGAACCCGCTGGGGAATTCCGGAAGCGACCGCTACGTGCCCCGAACCGGCCAGCACTACCATCTTTTTTTCGGGATGCGCCTGCAAGTAATCGGCGGCACTGTCTGCCATGTACTCATCCCATAAGATCTGCACCTGTAAAAATCTTTCAAATTTCTTTCCTGGTGCGCGATGAGCATTGAAGATACTTTCCAATTGATCCCTGTAGCTTGAGTCGGCAGGAATCTGGATCTCCGGTAGCTGGCTCTTTCCAACCGCGGACAACCCATCAAACCCCTTCTCGGAGACCTGACTCACCAGCTCTGTGGGCGCGTTCAGCGCCAAAAGCTCGATACCATTTTCCCTGGCGTATTCCAGAATCGGCCTATATAGGCGAAAGTCATAACCCCAGTTCTCGTAGTAAGCCGTCCGCTTCAGCAGGGGTTTTTCGTCTATAGTTCCGGCAACATAGTCGTCAAGATGACGCTGGTACGGTCGCTGGAAAAGTTCAAGTCCAATTGTAAAATCCTCACCTCTCTCGTGCAGGGCTCTTATCACAGCCAGTTGGTTGAGATGGTGATCGTATCGATCGTGGGTCTCACCGATGTATACGACTCTGCGCTGTGTCAAGTCTTCTATGAGATGGACGAAGGATTGGTCATCCCCGACTACGACTGTTTCTGTTTCGTTGTTAGAAGAACTATCCTGTTGTTCTGAAATTTCTTCGAGTGTCGAACCGGCGTACGCGACCCCGAAACCTATGGCGATGCCGATCAAGAATACCAGGCTTCGCTGCATGTTGAGTTTTTTCATGACGGTTACCTTTCTCAGCCCCGAGATTTTTATCAAGCCGGACATAGGTGTCAGAGGCTTGGTGTTGCCTTGATTGACTTGTACGACACTCACCCGCATCTTGGATCACCACGCAGGGAGAAGCCGAGTGCTGTACATCTGGATTTTTCCAGCCAGTATGAGTGACCATCCTGACCGGCACCCGATGTGCCTGGCGTCCGACAGGATTGCGCGAGGCGCTGCAGCGGGCCCAGTAGTCCAGTCTGCCTGCAGGAGCGGGCAAGCCCGCTTCTACAGGCTATTGTGGATCAGGTAAGCGCCATTCCGGTATTACGGGTTTATCTCTGCTTACTTTCCGGGCTCTTGTCTAATTACGTTCAACGCCAGCCCTCGAAGCGTCACTATTCCGATACGCTGGGTTTAGGCCCGTGCAATGTCACTGGTGTGGCACGCTTCTTCCGAATATGGATATTCAACATCTCCACCAGCACGGAAAAGCCCATCGCGAAATAGATGTAACCCTTGGGTACATGCATCTCCAACCCCTCGCCTATCAACACGACGCCGACCAGAATAAGGAAGCTTAATGCCAGCATCTTGATACTCGGGTGCGCGTCCACAAACTCGCCAATGGACTTGGCCGCGAACATCATGACACCGACGGCGATAACGATGGCGATGACCATGACCGGCACGTCATCGGCCATACCGAGTGCGGTGATGACGGAGTCAAGGGAGAAAACGATATCGAGAATGGCAATCTGACCGAGCACCATCCAATAGCTGGGGCTTTCCTTGACCTGCTGCCCTTCTGTCTCAACCCCTTCGAGACTCTCCCAGATTTCCTGGGTACTTTTCCAAAGAAGAAACAGCCCCCCCAGAATCAGTATGATATCGCGCCCTGAGATCTCGTGATCGAAAAAGCTAAACAAGGGGTTGGTCAACCGCATCATCCAGGCCAGCGACAGGAGCAGCAGGATACGCATGACCATCGCCATGGCCAATCCCTGGACACGCGCTGCATTACGCTTTTCAGGCGGTAACCGGCCAACGACGATGGAGATGAATATAATGTTGTCGATACCCAGGACGATTTCCAGCGCCGTCAGGGTAAACAGGGCCAACCAGGCTTCCGGACTTGCAATCCACTCGAACACCTCAACCTCCAAAAACCCTAGGGTCTGCTGACTTCATCCAATGGCGCTGCCCGCTCCCGAGCAGATTTCCCGCTTCAAACGGCACACATTGCGTTGCCGGATGACCACGCAGCCTTGTGTAAAGCAGCCGCAGTAAATCCAGTTGAGCTTGAACCCACCCATGGCACGAGGCGGAAAAGTGCTAACCGAGGGCCCTTTTGTGCTCGGCCGGCATTGTCAGAAAGTCCTTCTCAATTGTCAAATTACAGTGGTGTGCAACCGGCTTGTGCCTGCTCATGAGACCGGAATGCCGGATTGCAGTGGTTAACAGTGCGAGAGTATGTCTGGGTGGTGACAGACCAAGGTATGCCGAGTTCGAGGACCGGGCCCTGATGAAGGCTTTCGGCGGAACGGCAAATCAAGCATCCTGCGGTCGCAGCCATTACCACAGCCGCGCGCGAAGACCTCTTCCTATAGTCATTGCCTCCATTACACGCCCCCGCGCCGTCCGGCTTGACAATTAGTTCGAATAATTCGAAATAATTACATGTTTCGTATATACCAACGACATTCGGGTGGCTATATTGTTGCCGTTCGGAGGGAAATAACTATGATCTTTCGCCAAATTTTCGACCATGAGTCTTCGACTTACACCTACCTGCTGGCCGAACGGCGGGGTGGCGATGCCCTGCTGATCGATCCGGTGCTGGAGCACACCGAACAGTACATCAGACTGATCGATGAGCTCGGCCTCAAGCTGGTCCTGGCAATCGACACCCATATCCACGCGGATCATGTGACGGCACTGGGTTCACTTCGTGCACAGACCGATTGCACCGCGGCGATGGGTGAGATGACCCGCGCCGAATGTGTCTCTCTGAATTTTCGCGAAGGAGACGAGCTGAAGGCTGACGGTTTGTCTCTGGAGGTGCTTTACACGCCAGGGCACACGGATGACTCATACAGCTTTCTGTTACCGGACCGGGTGTTCACCGGTGACACGCTGCTGATTCGGGGCACCGGCCGTACCGATTTCCAGAACGGCGATCCCGCGTCACAGTACGACAGCCTGTTTGACCAATTGCTGAAATTGCCGGAGGACACTCTGGTCTACCCGGCCCACGACTACAACGGAATGACCGTCAGCACTATCGGTGAAGAGCGGCTTTACAACCCACGTCTGCAGGTTTCGGGCAAGGAGGAATACGTCACGATGATGAACGGACTCGTGCTGGACAACCCGCGGCTGATGGATCTGGCGGTTCCAGCGAATCGCCTCTGCGGACTGGGGTCAACAGCCCAGTAAAGGCCGCCGCAGCGGTCTTTTACCGCTCTCCACCGCGGCTTACCGTTTGAGGCGACAGCAACGCTTCCCAAGCACCTGCGATTCCCGGGAAAACGGATCCGCACCCCCTGCCCTATCTGGTCGACTGGATGAAAGTGCCGAGCTGACTGAACTCTTCCGACCGCGCGCTGCCCTGCCGCCAGGCCAGAGCTATCTCGCGGTAGCTTTGTTCTTCCAGCGGGAAGGTTTTCACCCCGGTGCCGGTCAGCAGGGGCGAGCCCTGGGCGATTTCCGGCAGAAAGGTCACCCCCAGGTCCGCATCCACCATCTCGACCAATGTCAGCAGACTACTGGCGGAGAAACGGCTTACCTTGTCCAGTCCGCGGATGCGACAGGCAGACAGCGCATGATCACGCAAACAATGACCGTCATCCAGAAGCAGTATGCTTTCGCTTTGAAGGTCTTCGTAGCGGTAGCGGTCCGGATCGACCAGTCGGGTGGATTCGTGGCAAGCAAGGCGGAAGCGATCCTTGAAGAGCGTCATGGTCTCAACGTTTCTCAGGTCACAGGGCAAGGCCAGCAGAATAAGGTCGAGTTCGCCGTCCATGAGCTTCTGATAGATTCGCTGGGTGATCTCCTCGCGCAGATAGAGTTCCAGCGACGGAAAGGCTTGTCGCAGCGCCGGCAAAATCCGCGGCAACAGAAACGGTGCGATGGTGGGGATCACCCCCAGTTCCAACTTACCGGAAAGCGGTGCCCGGTTTCCCTGGGCGACCTCTGCCAGAGTTTCCAGGTCTTTCAGCACCAGACGCGCCATTCCTGCCACCTCACGACCGACCGCGGTAATAGTGACTTTGCGATTGGTGCGGTCGACCAGTTGCACATCAAGCTGGCTCTCCAGTTCACGGATAGCCACGCTGAAGGCTGATTGGGACACAAAGCAGGCTTCCGCCGCCTTGCCAAAGTGGCCTTTCTCTTCAAGTGCAACGAAATACTTTAACTGTTTGATTGTGGGCAAATTCAAAGGGGGTCACTCCAACTTAAGTCCAATAATACGATCTATTTAATCGAATACAATAATCTAAATATACTATTTTATTTACTTATAAGCCTACCCCATACTCTATCCATCGTCGATCAAGCACCGGGTTGAACGGGAAACACCCTGAAGAGGACCACGCTGGTTTCGATCGATTCAATAGAATGTTAATTCGCTATTAATAGAGGAAAAGGATCATGATTTCAAGAGAAGACCGGAGAGTTCCCAGCGTCGTTTTTCACACCCGGGGAGACCACGAATGGGTGGATGTCAGCAGCGACCAGTTGTTTGCGGACAAGACCGTGATCCTGTTCTCCCTTCCGGGCGCTTTCACACCCACCTGCTCATCGTCCCATGTGCCTCGCTTCAACCAGCTGGCCCCGGTATTCAAGGCCCACGGGGTGGACGAAATCGTTTGTGTTTCGGTGAATGACGCGTTTGTCATGAATGAATGGAAAAAGGATCAGCGAGCCGAAAACATCACCTTCATTCCGGACGGCAACGGAGATTTTACCGAAGGCATGGGGATGTTGGTGGACAAGGACGATCTTGGTTTCGGAAAGCGCTCCTGGCGCTACTCAATGCTGGTGCGTAACGGCGTGGTGGAGAAGATGTTCGTTGAGCCCGACATGCCGGGTGATCCCTTCGAAGTTTCCGACGCGGACACCATGCTGGAGTACCTGGCACCCCGCGCTGGGAAGCCGCAGGACATCTCCGTTTTGACGCGACCCGGCTGTCCATACTGTTCAAGGGCCAAGGGCCTGTTGCGTGACGCCGGCCTGGGGTTCGAGGAGTTGGTGCTCAACCGCGATTACACCGACCGCAGCCTGCGGGCCATCGCGGCCGCAGATACGGTTCCCCAGGTCTTCGTGAACGGCGAAAACATCGGTGGATCAGAGGCGTTGGAGGCCTGGCTGGCTAGCTCCCACACGCAAGCCGCCTGATTCCATTTCGGCCAGTCCCCGGCGATCCGCTGCTGCGGACCGCCGGGGACTGGGATCTCCGAGGTTGGGATAGACAAATAATGGAGTATCAAAGATGCAGAATAAAACTCAAACTTTCGATTTAATCACCATTGGTGGTGGCAGTGGCGGTCTGGCGGTGGCTGAAAAGGCGGCTGGCTATGGCAGGAAAGTTGCGCTCATCGATCCCAATCCGCTGGGGGGAACCTGTGTCAATCAGGGGTGCGTTCCCAAGAAGATCATGTGGTATGGCGCACATCTGGCCCACGCCGTGAAAGACGCCCCGGATTTCGGCGTTCCGGTGGGAATCAGGGAAGACGACTTCGACTGGACACGACTGGTCGATGGGCGACGGCGCTACACAAAGGGCATAAATGACTACTGGATGAACTATGTTGACGGTCTGGGAATAGACCACATCCGGGGTAAAGCCAGGTTTGTCAATGGGAAAACCGTACGAGTGGACGGCATCAACTACACCGCCGATCACATCGTTATTGCGACGGGTGGAAGGCCGATAATACCCGGAGTACCAGGCGCCGAACTGGGTATCGACTCAGACAGATTCTTCGCGCTGGAGAGGCTCCCCCGCAATGTGGCCATCATCGGCGCCGGCTATGTCGGGGTCGAACTGGCCGGCGTGATGCGCGCCCTCGGCGCCCGGGTCAGTCTCATGGCACGCGAAGGAAGGGTCTTGAAAGATTTTGATAATCTGATCGGTGAAACAGTTGCCGCTTCGATGCGCCAGCAAGGTATCGATCTGCATTTGGGTTTCGAGGTTGCCGAGCTTGGCAAACATGATGCCGGCATTTCCATCACATCCGGGGACAGTGAACGCCTGGAGGGTTACGACCAGGTGATCTGGGCGGTTGGCCGCCGTCCGAACACGGATCATCTGGGTCTGCAGGCTGCCGGAGTGGAATGTTTACCGAACGGGGTGATACCCGCAGACGATTTCCAAAATACCAACATGGAAGGCATCTACGCGCTTGGCGATATCACCGGGCGCAGTCCATTGACGCCGGTAGCCGTCGCTGCCGGGCGGCGTTTGGCGGACCGGCTCTTCGGTGGCCAGGTTTCAGCGCGGCTGGACTACGAAAACATCCCAACGGTTGTCTTTACCCATCCCCCGGCCGGATCGGTTGGACTCACGGAAAGTGAGGCCATGGAGAGATACACCCGTGTGAGTGTCTACGAGAGTACGTTTACCCCGATGCGATATGCATTGAATGACAAAGGTTTTGCTACTGCAATGAAACTGGTGTGCGTCGGCGATGATGAACGTGTGGCCGGCATCCACATGACAGGTGACGGCGTGGACGAAATGCTGCAGGGCTTTGCAGTTGCCCTTAAGATGGGGGCTACCAAAGCAGATTTCGACAGTACTGTGGCGATTCATCCGTCCAGCGCGGAGGAGCTTGTGACGATGAAGAAACCGGCTCGCGTACATAAACTGGATGTCGCCGCCTGAAAGCAGTAGTCCGTGGCCGGTGGTGAGCGAGCGAAAAGACTGGTTTCTCAGTAGACAGCGTCTAACCACTAACCACAAAATGGATATCAATACTCAGGAGAAGGGATCGTGGAAAGAGTTAACATAGGCGACAAGATTTACGATTTATACGATGAATACTGCCATGGATTCATGAGCAGGCGTGATTTCCTGAGCCGGGCAGGTGCGGTCTCGGTTGCCGGCATATCCGGCCTAGCCATGGCGCAGGCGTTGTTGCCGCGTTATGCCGAGGCACAGACGATCTCCTTTACGGATGACCGGATCAGGGCAAACTATGTTGAGTACAGCTCGCCGGGCGGCACAAGCGGTGGAATGCGCGGCTATCTGGTGCGCCCGTCTGCTGATGGTCCTTTTCCTTCTGTTCTCGTCATACACGAGAATCGTGGTTTGAATCCCTACATTGAAGACGTTGCACGCCGATTTGCGGCGGAAGGATTCCTGGCGCTCGCACCAGACGGGCTGTTTCCAGTGGGGGGTTACCCTGGCAATGACGATGATGGGAGGACACTCCAACGCAGCCTGGATCAAACAAAGCTGAAAACGGATATGTTAAACAGTGCAAGATTTTTGAGGGCCCAAAAACTATCAAGTGGAAAACTGGGTTCAGTGGGTTTTTGTTGGGGTGGAGGAACCACGAACTATCTCGCCGTGAAAATGGGCAGTGACTTGTCCGCAGCCGTTCCATTCTACGGTGCCTCACCCAAAAGCGAGGATGTAGCCAAAATTCAGGCACCCCTGCTGATTCAGTCAGCCGAGAATGACCCGAGGATCAACGCAATGTGGCCTGACTTTGAAGTGGCATTGAAATCACACCATAAGTCATATGGGCGTTATCTCTATCCCGGTACTCGTCATGGTTTCCACAATAATTCAACGCCAAGATACAATGAAACAGCAGCAAAGTTGGCTTGGGAACGCACCGTTGATTTCTTCCGCGAAAATCTAAGCTAGGCTATCACTCTTCGTGAACACCGATGTAATATTGCTCAGGTTGCCGGAAGGAGCCCATATACTCGAAGAAAAAACCAGAATCCAGGATATCAGCAGCGACCTCTCTTTGTCCGGGTAGGCAATGAACGCATCTTCCCCTCACTCCCACTCGATGGTTGCGGGAGGCTTGCCCGAGATATCGTAGGCTACTCTGGATATGCCCTTCACTTCGTTGATGATGCGGCGTGAGACCAATTCCAGGAACTCGAAGGGCAAATGGGCAAAACGGGCCGTCATGAAATCCACGGTCTCCACCGCGCGCAGGCTCACGACGTACTCGTACTGCCTGGCGTCCCCAATCACACCCACTGACTTGACCGGCAGAAAAACTGCGAAGGCCTGGCTGACCTTGTCGTAGAGGTCGTGCTTGCGAAGCTCCTCGATAAAGATGTGGTCCGCTTGGCGCAGCAGATCCGCGTAGGACTTTTTTACCTCGCCCAGGATACGCACGCCCAGCCCCGGACCGGGGAAGGGATGACGATAGACCATGTCGTAGGGAAGACCCAACTCGACGCCGATCCGGCGCACCTCGTCCTTGAACAACTCCCTCAGGGGTTCCACCAGCTCCAGTTTCATGTAATCAGGCAACCCACCGACGTTGTGGTGGGACTTGATCACGTGAGCCTTGCCGGATTTTGCACCGGCCGATTCGATGACATCCGGATAAATGGTGCCCTGAGCCAAATAGGCCGCATTGTCCAGCTTGCCGGCCTCCTCCTCGAATATATCGATAAACAGGTTGCCGATGATCTTGCGTTTCTTTTCCGGGTCGCTTTCGCCATTCAGGGCCTCCAGGAACCGCGACTCTGCATCCACGCGGATCACCTTGACGCCCATGTGCTCGCCGAAGGTGGCCATCACCTGGTCGCCCTCGTCGAGCCTCAGCAACCCGTTGTCGACGAATACACAGGTGAGTTGATCGCCGATCGCGCGGTGCAGCAGGGCCGCAACCACCGACGAATCGACGCCTCCGGAAAGGCCCAGCAGCACGTTGCCGTCACCCACCCTGGCACGCACCTGATCGATGCTGTCCTCGATGATCTGCCCTGCTGTCCAGAGCGCCTCGCAGCCACAGACGGAAAACAGGAAGTGGTCGATGATCCGCTGTCCCTGTCGGGTGTGAGTCACTTCCGGGTGAAACTGGATCCCGTAGAACCTCCGTTGCTCGTCGGCCATGCCGGCCAGGGGTGCGTTTTCCGTCTCCGCGATCACGTGAAATCCCGGCGGCATTTCCTCCACCCGGTCCCCGTGACTCATCCAGACATCCAGGAGACCGTAGCCTTCCGGGCTGGTGCGGTCCTCGATATCTCGCAAGAGCATGGAGTGTCCCCTCGCCCGCACCTGTGCAAAACCGTACTCGTGGGCCTGGGATGGGGCCACCCTGCCGCCCAACTGGGCCGCCATGGTCTGCATGCCGTAGCAGATTCCCAGCAGGGGTACGCCCAGTTCGAACACCACATCGGGTGCCCTCGGGGTGTCCGAGGCGGTGACCGTTTCCGGACCGCCTGAGAGAATGATGCCCGTAGGCCTGTGCTCGGCGATAACCTCCTCGCAGTTGTCCCAGGGCCATATTTCGCAGTAGACGCCGGCCTCGCGTACACGGCGCGCAATAAGCTGGGTGTATTGTGAACCGAAATCCACGATGAGGATTCGGTGGGCGTGAATATCGGTATTCATAGTGTCGATGTTCCAGGCAGCGGATCAGTCGCGGCGATAGTTGGGCGCTTCCTTGGTAATGGTCACGTCGTGGACGTGGGACTCCGTCATGCCGGCGCTGGTCACCCTGACGAATTCCGGTTTGGTCCGCATCTCCACCATATCGGCGCAACCGGTGTAGCCCATACTGGAGCGGATGCCGCCGATAAGTTGATGCACGATGTTCAGCATACTGCCCTTGTAGGGGACGCGACCCTCGATGCCTTCCGGCACCAGTTTTTCAGTATCCGTCGTACTTTCCTGAAAATAACGGTCGCTGGAGCCCTGAGAGCCTGACATGGCCCCGAGGGATCCCATACCCCGATAGGATTTGTAAGAGCGTCCCTGATAGATCTCCACATCGCCCGGTGATTCGTCGGTGCCTGCGAACAGCCCGCCTATCATCACCGAATAGGCCCCGGCAGCGATGATCTTGGCGACATCCCCGGAGTATCGCAGCCCGCCGTCGGCAATCAGGGGTACACCGCTTCCCTTGAGTTCCTGGGCGATATCGGACACGGCAGTAACCTGGGGCACGCCCACCCCAGCCACGATGCGGGTGGTGCAGATGGATCCCGGCCCTATGCCCACCTTGACCGCATCGGCACCCGCATCCACCAGGGCCCGCGCCGCCGCGGCGGTGGCGATATTTCCACCGATGACCTGGACAGCCGGATAGTTTTTCTTGACCCAGGCCACACGGTCCAGAACGCCCTGGGAATGGCCGTGGGCGGTATCCACCACGATCACGTCGACACCGGCATTGACCAGGGCATTCACCCGCTCCTCGGTACCCGCACCGGTACCCACCGCCGCACCAACCCGCAGGCGCTCCTGGTCATCCCTGCAGGCATTGGGATTCTCCTTTGCCTTCTGGATATCCTTGACGGTGATCAGGCCACGAAGCTTGAAGCCGCCGTTGACCACCAAAACCTTTTCGATGCGATGGACATGAAGCAGGCTTATCACCTCCTCCCGGCTGGCGCCTTCCTGGAC
>JAQYVO010000324.1 GCA_030145425.1 Chromatiales bacterium
AATATCTACATCGTGACATGGATAAATACCAGAACCGATATCTCGGCGCTTCGGAGTTCATCCAGTTTCAGGTGGAAAGTGGGCGCGTTGAAAACAGCATACAATCAGAAGTCTGGACAAATCTTTTTCAATCACAACTCGATCGCGCTTATTATCCCAAGGTCATGCTCGGTTGGAACTTCGGTCTGTGGCAACGCATGGTTTACCTGGCAGAAGGCAACGCCGCAAAAGTGCTCTGGGGCAAGGATCGACTGGATAAAAGATTAGTGACGCTTGCGAAGCAGGGCGTCGATTACCTGATACAGAAATCTACTGGAGAAATGAAGCCGATTGACGTTTTCTGCCGGGCCACCCTATACAAAGGCTGGACCCGGGCTCATCGCAAGGAAGTTATTGAAACGCTGAATCAGCTGCCGGCGCATTACCGGGTGATCTCATCAATCGAGAAAGTAGGTTTTTCTGAGTACTACCGTGAGATGGCCAGAAGCAAGATCTTTGTTTCACCCTCGGGATGGTGCGAATACACACCCAAGGATTATGAAGCCATGTACTTCGGCTCACTGCTGATCAAACCATCTGTCGAACATATCGATACGCACCCTGACATCCTTTTTCCCAACGAGACCTATGTGCCGGTGAAATGGGACCTCAGCGATCTGAAAGAGAAATGCCAGTATTACCTGGAACATCCCGAGGAAAGACGGCGAATCGCCGAAAACGCAAGGCACGCTTATATCGAGTACTTCGAGCAGGCAGTGTTCCTCGACAAGATGGAAGAAATTCTCAACAAGTTGAACCTGACGTCTTCGGACACAACGGAAGAAGTACCGCAGGCGCTATCGGCATAGGCACACAGTCGTCACCGGGAAGCGGGTGTCTTTGTCGAGGTTAATTGCAGATTGCGAATTGCTTTGGCGCACTGCTGCGCAGAACGCAAATAACAAACACGGAACTCTACAGAAGCAAGGGGTCAGGTTTACCATCGGGCATTTGAAGCCCATCGTTGTAAAAGCAGATAAGGTCGGGCAGAAACCAGGCATAGGGTTTCTATAACAGGCGACAGGGTTGATGGTGAGCCACTCGATCAGGGAAAATAATGGAGAATGATATTTTGACGACGACAGAACCAAACACCCTCATCGTCACCGGCGGCGCCGGATTTATTGGCTCGGCAGCGGTACGCTACCTGCTTTCAAGCACCGATACCCGGGTGATAAACCTGGATAATCTGACCTATGCGGGAAACCTTGAGTCCCTGGCTTCGGTCGCCGATCACCCCAATTATGTCTTCGAGCAGGTAGATATCTGTGACAAAGGGGAGGTTAGCCGTGTCTTCAAGCAATATCGTCCCGATGCCGTACTTCACCTGGCGGCAGAATCCCACGTGGATCGGTCAATTGACGGGCCGTCGGCCTTCATCCAGACCAACATCGTAGGGGTCTATAATCTTCTGGATACGGCTCGGGATTACTGGAGCAACCTGGAAGGAAACGAGAAAGAGCGGTTCCGGTTCCAGCACGTTTCCACGGATGAGGTCTACGGCAGCCTTGGAAAAACAGGCCTGTTCCGTGAGGATGATCCTTACAAACCCAATTCCCCCTATTCTGCCAGCAAGGCCTCCTCCGACCACCTGGTAAGAGCCTGGCGAGAAACTTACGGCCTCCCCACGCTCATCACCAACTGCTCCAACAACTACGGACCCTACCAGTTTCCGGAGAAACTGATCCCGCTGGTCATACTCAACGCCCTGGAAGGCAAACCCTTACCCGTATACGGCAGAGGTGACCAGGTCAGGGACTGGCTCTACGTCGATGACCATGTGCGTGCGCTGTGGGAGGTGTTGACTCGCGGAGAACCGGGGCAGACCTACAACATTGGAGGACACAACGAAAAGACCAATCTGGACGTGGTAAAGACGCTTTGTGCTGCACTCGATAGACGGGTGCCGAGCCGGCACCCGGGGATCAGCCGCTACGAAGAGCTCATAACCCACGTGAAGGACCGTCCCGGTCACGACAAGCGCTACGCCATTGACGCCGACAAGATCCAGCAGGCATTGGGCTGGGTACCTGAGGAAACCTTTGAAACCGGTATGGAAAAGACCGTGCGCTGGTACCTGGAAAACGGTGAGTGGTGCCGGCGTGTGCAGGATGGCAGTTATCAGCGGGAAAGGCTGGGACTGACTGGTTGAAATCGATAATTCAAGAAGCTTTCGAATTCGGAAAATACTCAAGGCAGGACAATCATGAAAGGCATTATACTGGCCGGCGGCTCCGGCACGCGGCTGCACCCGGTGACACTGGGCATCTCCAAGCAGTTGTTGCCCGTCTATGACAAACCGATGGTTTACTATCCCCTCAGCACGCTGCTGCTCGCGGGCATCCGGGATATCCTGGTGATATCGACGCCTCAGGACACACCCAGATTTGAACAGTTGCTGGGAGACGGCAGCCGCTGGGGTGTCAATTTCAATTATGCGCTACAACCTTACCCCGGTGGGCTGGCCCAGGCATTTTTGATCGGCAAGGATTTTATCGGTGACGACGCCTGTGCACTGGTTCTCGGAGACAATATATTCCACGGGCACGATTTCTCGGCGCTCCTGAAGCGTGCCGTCGCAAGACAGGAAGGCGCTAGCGTATTCGCCTATGCAGTGCATGATCCCGAGCGCTACGGCGTGGTGGAATTCGACGATAAGTTCAAGGCATTGAGCCTGGAAGAGAAGCCCAGCGAGCCCAAATCCCGATATGCCGTCACCGGGCTCTACTTCTACGACAACGATGTGGTCAGAATAGCGAGTGCCATCGAGCCGTCGCAGCGTGGAGAACTGGAGATCACCGACGTCAACCGGGTCTATCTGGATAAGGGCCGTCTCAACGTCGAGATCATGGGCAGGGGCATGGCCTGGCTCGACACGGGTACCCACACCTCACTGCTGGAGGCCTCGCAATTCGTCCAGACCCTGGAAAACCGGCAGGGCCTGAAAGTGGCCTGCCCGGAGGAGATCGCCTGGCGAAACGGGTGGATCGACAGCGAACAGTTGGATGAACTGGCTCAACCGCTGGCCAAAAGCGGCTACGGGGAGTATCTCCGGAGCATTTTGAAGGAGACAGTGTATGGAGGTCATTGAAACAGACCTGCCCGGCGTGCTGATCATTGACCCCAAGGTTTTCGGCGATGCGCGCGGCTTTTTTCTCGAGACCTGGAATCGGGAATGCTATGAACGGGCAGGGATACCGTCCGGATTCGTACAAGACAACCTCTCATTTTCAAGATCGGGCATTCTCAGGGGTTTGCACTACCAGAAACCCAATGCCCAGGGCAAACTGGTGCAGGTCCTCCAGGGAGAGGTCTACGATGTGGTTGTGGATATCCGGGTAGGGTCTCCCACATTCGGGAAATGGATGGGGGAGACGCTGTCTGCTGAAAATAGACGCCAGCTGTTTGTACCAGTTGGGTATGCCCATGGCTTCTGCGTTACCAGCGACACAGCCCTGTTCTCCTACAAATGCACGGATATTTATAATCCCCAGGCAGAAGTGTCCATATTCTGGAACGATCCCGACATCGGCATCGATTGGCCTGTCTCAAACCCCGAACTGTCATTAAAAGACCGCGATGCACCCACCCTCGCAAAACTGCCCCGAGAAAGGCTCCCATCCTATGGATAAAGACCTGCAGAACATTCTCCTGATCGGAAAGAACGGCCAGGTCGGCTGGGAACTCCAGCGGGCCCTCGCACCACTGGGAAATCTGGTGGTCGCGGATCGCTCAGACAAGAACCTTCCTCTGGATCTTGCTGTACCTGATGCCATTTGTTCACTGGTACGGGAGATCCGACCGGTGCTGATCGTCAACGCCGCCGCCTACACGGAGGTGGACAAGGCCGAGGAGGAGTTTGACAAGGCGATGGCCATCAACGGAAAGGCCCCGGGCGTTCTTGCCGAAGAGGCACACAAACTGGGTGCCGCACTGATTCACTATTCGACCGATTACGTGTTCAACGGCACCGCCACCACGCCTTATGAAGAGACCGACACCCCCGAACCGATCAACACCTACGGAAGAACCAAGCTCGAGGGGGACCGTGCCATCGAGGCAGTCGGTGGTTCCTATCTGATATTGCGCACCAGCTGGGTTTACGGCACACGGGGAAAGAATTTTCTGTTGACCATGCTGCAACTCGCCAGGGAAAGAGAGACTCTGAAGATCGTCGATGACCAGACCGGCAGCCCCACCTGGAGCCGGATGATTGCCGAGTCGACCGCGCTTATTCTGGCCCGGGCCGCCTGCAGCTCGAGCTCCGGAAACAATCTCGACTTCAGGGAGTACCTGTCAGAGATAAAAGGGATCTACAACCTGACCTCATCGGGCACGACTAGCTGGTATGGATTTGCGAAGGCGATTCTCGCGGATACATCAGGGATGATCGAAAACGGTATTACGGAAATCAGTCCGATACCCACATCTGAGTACCCTGTTCCGGCACCCCGCCCGCCGTTCTCTGCCATGTCGGGATAAAAACTATTCCGGAATTTCGGCCAGCTGCTCCCACATT
>JAQYVO010000329.1 GCA_030145425.1 Chromatiales bacterium
AGCTGGCCATGGGCCATTTTCAACCGAAAAAATATTCTATTATTATTAATACTAATTCTGTAGTTACCGTTTTTTTATAATCCAATTTATATCATTTCCCTTTCGGGATTTTCGCCGAGGCATCCGGTGTTCAAATGGGCCGATTCCAGCAGAACAGCCACCGGGTTCGAATATCGAACTTGGCTGGACCGAGTTCGATATTCGAACTCGGTCAATCATAGGCACAGGCGAATCGAAGTCAGCGGTATTACGCCACCGCTTTGCTTTGGTACGTGGCTGTGGTCTTTTTCAGCTTGTAAACCCGAAGTGTCCAGCCCCGTGAAATGAGTGCCGGTTGTAACGCGCAACTGTGACGCTCACTGCGCCGATTGGCGCCGGAGTTGACTCGCTCTTTTTGAATCAATCCTGGTCAGGCGTGTGCGGGAGGGTACGGCGGGACTCGCCCAGGGATTGCCGGATCATGGTGAACGCACCTGTGCCCGCTTTGATCTGCGCCCGGAGCTCACGGGGATCTGGTTTGTGAGCACCCGCATAACTTTGTCGTCGTCTCTCACGAACCTTCTCCCGGGCAACGCGTTCCGCCTGCACCGGGGTACCCAGTTTCAACTTGAACTCACCTTTACGCATCGCCTTGCACAGGCTGTTGAGGTAGCTCATCTCGTCGTAAAGCGGGCGCATACCCTTCTCTACGGAACGGAGCCGACCCTCCAGTTCATCGAGGATCGGTTGGCGTTGTTCGGACGCCACGCCGGCAAGGTATCGATTGGTCAGCGTCCACTGGCTTTTATCGAGACGCTTCGGGTAGACCAGTGGACCTCCCCCCTCTCCGGTGATCAAGTCGTTCGATGGCGTGGGAGAAGGCGTGGGTTCCGATGACTCAAGACCCTGGCTAACGTCGGTATGCGTTTCCGAAGGTGCACGCCGCTGTATTTGGGTACGAGGTTCGGAGTCAAACAAACGGTCGTGACCGTCATTTGGAATGGTGGTAACCGCCTCGCCGTCGCAGGGCGCCGGACGCTGACCAGCCTGAACGTCGATCCTGTTGCCGGCATCTGCATCCAGGCCCTCCAGCACGCCGTTCGCCACCATACGTACCCGGGCGTGGGCATGATTCCGCGCAGTGCGTAGAAACGTCATATACCCCGTGTCCAGGTACAAACCATCCACCAGGGACAGAGATTCATCGTGCAGGGCATACACACTTCCACCAAAACGGCCGCAGCGCTTACGAACCCGGGCATACAGTGTCAACCAGCGAGTAGCACGCAGCACCGCGATCGAACGCGCAACGGTCGATCGGGAGGCGATATTGGCCGTTCGCTGGATACATTGGTAACTGGGGAAACGGTTGCATCCGCCGGTGGCTTGAGCCTGCAGCAGGATGATCATCCACACCAGTTTATCCACCGGCTCGAGTACCGGGTCCTCTACCACCCGAGCCGGAAACGCCGTTTGCCGGTTGCCGAGGAACAGCAAGCCATCAATGGGCCATTCGGATTCATTGCCTGAGGCCCGATCAATGGTCGTCTCGATCAGGGTACCCAGGGCGAGAATCTCCGGACGGACATTGGCTGTGGGTTTATCCATCCTGGTTATCGGTGAGCTTGATGACACCTTTCAGGTCACCGTACTCCGACCATTGCCGGGTCAGGTGCCAGATGGCGCGCAGGCCAATACCGGTCTCCCGGTACAGATCGAGATAGCCATCGGGCGCCAGCAGTTCCGGCGCCTCAGGGTCCACCAGGTCCACCCAGGCGGCCCACAGGGTGTGACTGATCGCCTCGTCCGGTTCAGGGGGCCGACCGACAGCAGGATCAACCGACATTGACCGGCGCAGCCGGCTGTACTCCCGGGCGTTGAAGCCAAACAGCGTCTGCATCATCTCCAGCGGGGCATCCGCGGCGATCAGGTTGTGCTGAGTCTCTTCGGACTGCCGCTGGCGCTGAAGATTGTCCACCATCGGCCAATAGACCTGACGGTCGAGACGGATACGCAGGCAATGGGCGCGCAGCGACTCTACCCGGTAGAGGTCGCTCAGGGTCATGGCGCGCAACGCCTCGATCTCGCGCGGCCCGAAGTTCATATTGCGCAGAGCCGCCTGGTCGCCTTCGGCCAGGCAGCGCAGCGCGTACATCAGGACCGCAGTGACCAAATCGGACTCTTTGGTGCAAACACTCATGGCGGTGCCCAGAGATCGAGTTGCCGCTCTTCCGCCAGCCGGTGCATCCGGCGGTAGCAGTCCATCAGGTTCAAAAGATCCATCCAGTCCCTGTCTCCCAGCCGTCGCCATAGGCGGTGGCCGATCTGACCCGGGTCCAGCGTCCAAACGCTGTCGAACAACCGTGCCAGATCTTGCTGTTCCAGCACTTGCCGCAGCACTGACTCCGCGGGCAGGTGTGGAATGATCGAAGAGAGCGGGGCCAGGGTCAGCTCCGAACAAGCGGCCAGCTGCCACCAGATCAGCGAGAGTTGACTCAGCGTCTCTTCATCCAACTGATCGGCCAGGGCCGGATCGGGTACGTCGCGCAAGATGAACCCGAGCCCCTTTCCGGGCAGCGGCACCACCAGATCGCTCAGCCCGTTGCGCTGGGCCAGTCTGGCCGCCAGGGTCCAGGCGCGGGCACGCAGCGATTTCAGGTCG
>JAQYVO010000336.1 GCA_030145425.1 Chromatiales bacterium
TTCCCCCGGCTCTTCATGGCGCGTGCATCCGGATCAGTCAGTGATACCTGCTTGTCCGGTGCTTCCTGCAGTTTCACTTCAATCGTCTTTAACCGCGCCCCCCCTGTGTCAGGATAGTTGTCGTGCCCATTTTATTGAGAAGCCAATCGACAGGGGACGGCAAGAGCGTGATAAATGCCACAGTACAGTGAAGAATTCAGAGAACAGACGGTGTGCAAGATGATGATGCCGAATGCGATGTCGGTGGCGCAGGTTAGCCGGGAGACGGGTGTATCGGAGCAGACGCTATACAATTGGCGGAATCGATTTCGTCATGAGGGGAAAGCCGTGCCTGCCGATCCATCCAATCCCGAGAACTGGAGCGGGGAGAACAAGTTGGCCGTCGTCATTGAGACTGCGGGGCTGAACGAGGAAGAACTGGCCGAATATTGTCGCCGCAAGGGGCTTTATGTCGAACAGGTGACACGCTGGCGAGATGCCGCCATTGTCGGGACCGAAACGCAGCGGCCACTGTCTGCGGCTGAGCGTCGGGAGCTGCTGCAGGAACGCAAGAAGACCCGCACACTGGAAAAGGAACTCAGGCGTAAGGAGAAGGCCCTGGCCGAGACGGCAGCGTTGCTGGTTCTGCAAAAAAAAGCCCAGGTCATTTGGGGGGACGGCGAGGACGATTAATCGGTTCCGAGGACCGTCAGATGGCGATTGATTTGATTGAGGAAGCCGTCACCGCCGGTGCCAGGCGTTTCAAGGCCTGTGCAGTGGTGGAGGTCGATGTGCGAACGCTGCAACGCTGGAAGAAAGCGGTACAGGAGGAAAACAGCCTGAAAGATCAACGCAAGGCTGCGGCGGCGAACCGCAGCCCGGCCAACAAGCTTAGTGACGAGGAGCGAGAGGCGATTCTGACCGTGTGTAACCGGCCGGAATACCAGAGCCTGCCGCCGTCCCAAATCGTGCCGCGGTTGGCGGATACGGGCGAGTACCTTGCTTCGGAGTCGAGTTTTTATCGGGTATTGCGCGAAGTTGACCAGGCAAATCGGCGAGGTCGCGCCCAAACACCGCGCACGGTGGTGGCCAAACCACGAGGCTTCCAGGCCACCGGCCCGAACCAGGTGTGGAGTTGGGATATCACGTTTTTAGCTTCCAGCATCCGTGGTGCGTTCTATCGGCTCTATCTGGTACTGGATATATTCAGCCGCAAGGTTGTTGCTTGGGAGGTTCACGAGAACGAGTCGGCGGATCATGCCAGCGTACTGATCCGCAAGGCTTGCCTGGTGGAGGGTATCCATGAGGATGGCTTGGTGCTGCACGCTGATAACGGTGGTCCGATGAAGGGCGCGACGATGCTGGCCACCTTGCAAAATCTGGGTGTCGTGCCGTCCTTCAGTCGGCCCTCAGTCAGCGATGACAACCCGTACTCGGAGAGTTTGTTCCGCACGCTCAAGTATGCCCCGGCCTACCCGAGCAAGCCGTTCGAGAGCATCGGGGCGGCACGCCAATGGGTCCATGGCTTTGTTCAGTGGTACAACAACAAGCATCGACACAGCGCTATCCGCTACGTGACACCGAACCAGCGTCATAGTGGCATGGATGCGGAACTGCTGAAGCAGCGAGAAGCCATATATGAGGCCGCCAGGCAGCGGAACCCGCAGCGATGGTCTGGCAAGACAAGAAACTGGAATCCGGTGACTGTGGTCTGGCTGAACCCGCCGAAGGAAAATCAAACGGAGAAAGGGCAGAATATCAAAGCTGCATAATCAATGGACGCGACAACTTCGTTGACAAACACCGGCCGCAGGCCTGGCAGGTTTCGATATCGATGCCGAATACGCGCTTAAGCCGCTGGGCCCATGTCAGCCGATTATCGAGCAGGACGTGGTGCGGGTAAATCACGAGGATTCGGTCGAGGACATGATCCGCAAGGGGCGCGACCTCGAGAAGATGGTGCTGGCCCGCGCCATATGGCACCATCTGCACCACAACATCCTGGTCTATGAAAACCGGACGGTTGTGTTTGAATAGGCCATGTAAGGGCGCAGGAATAAAACTGACTTCAAGCGGTTCGATCTTGCAGCAGTGCGTATTCGAATTCGGTGAAGCCGCCGCGGTTGTTGTCCAGCCAGTCGAGCAGTTCGGCCCAGGTTCCACGGTCTTTCTGCGCGTTCCGCTCATTCAGTTCATGGATGCCGAGCCCCTGTTCGGCAGCGCTGACGTAGTGCTGGGTATCGCGAATGCGTGCAATGACGGGGATATCAAGTTTTTTGA